>JADDOW010000112.1:0-21805 GCA_016782225.1 Nitrososphaeraceae archaeon | reverse complement strand
ATAATAACGTTAATATTAACTATATATCTATTACTATTTATTACCCTTCTGAGTATCTTGTTATTACAAAATAAATGAAAAAGAAAAGATATATTTTAATAATACATTAACAAAAGTGTTGAAAGGAGTAATTTTAGCGGGGGGGTTTGGAAAAAGACTCAAACCAATAACAGATAATTGTCCAAAACCGATGATTGAGATTTTGGATAAACCAATTATAGAATGGCAGATACAGCTTTTAGCAAAAAACAATATAAGAGAAATTATAATATGTGTCGGATATCTAAAAGAACAAATCATAGATCACATCGCTAGTGGAATTAGATTTAACGTAAAAGTTGCTTATACAGTAGAAGAAGAGCCTTTAGGGACAGGTGGAGCATTAAAAAACACCTATAGCCTATTGAAGGACGAAAAAGAAGGTTTTTTCATGATAAATGGGGATATACTTACCAATATAGATTTCAAAAACTTGGCAGATAAAAATAAAACCAACACATTAGCTGTAGTGCCTCTTAATAGTCCCTATGGAATAGTAGACTTTGATGAGCAATTAAATGTGACGGGTTTTAAAGAAAAACCCCACATATTTGACAAATGGATCAATGCGGGCATTTACTTTTTTAACGAAGATGTATTCAATTACCTTCCAGACAAAGGAAATATAGAAACAACAGCATTGCCTGAAATGGCAAATCAACAAAAACTAAAAGCAAAAAAATTTGAAAATTCATTTTGGAAATCAATTGACTCACATAAAGACATCGAGGAATCCTCAAAAGAATTAGCAAGGATCGATTCTGCAGATTAAAATGAAATCCCGGTTTGGATTGAGTATTGGATCTCTGCTAAATATAAAAAATGTTATGGATGTTTCAGCAAATGCTGATAAGCATGAATACATTGATTCGCTATGGGTCCCAGAATCCTGGGGAAAAGAAGCATTTTCAACCCTTGGGGCAATTTCTCAAATAACCAAAAAGGTTAAACTAGGAACATCCATAATTAATATTTATTCTCGTACTCCGGCAACCATTGCAATGGGAGCAATTTCCATAGACAACTTATCCAACAATAGAATGATAATAGGTTTGGGTGCAAGTACATCCGCCATTGTGGAAAATTTCCACGGTCTCAAATATGACAATCCAATAATAAGGATGAAAGAATACATACAGTCTTTAAGATTGTTACTTCATTCAGACGAAAAAGCGAATTATGACGGCAGCATAGTAAAAATTAAAAATTTTAAAATCCTGGAAAAATCAAGACCAGAAATTCCCATTCATGTTGCTGCAGTAAATAAAAAAATGATTCAAATTGGTATGGAACACGCAGATGGATTATTATTCTATCTTCGCCCCTTGAAAGAAATTAAAAACCTAATACAAGAGATAAAAGATAAAAAAAAAATTCACACATCGTTAGTATTAATAACATCAGTATCTGATAATGAACCTCTAAAAGCAAAAGAAAGGGCCGCTAAAACTCTTGCTTTTTATATATCCGTAGGCAGAGTTTATTACAATTTCCTTCTAAAAACAGATTACAAAATAGAAGTAGAAAATATATATAGAGAGTATCACACTCGAGGTTTAGAGAAATCAATTGAATACATACCAACAAATATGCTAGATGACTTTGTAATTTATGGTTCTGTCAATGATTGTCAAAACCAGATTAAAAGATTCATCAATGCAGGGATAGATTTACCCATCTTACAGATAAATCCAATAAAGGATAAGGAAGGAAAACTAAATTATAAGGATTTTTTAGAATTATGAAAATAGGAATAGATTCTGTAGACACTTTAGAATTTAAAAAATTCTCAGATTATTCCATATCAGAGTTGGCATCTAAATCAATAATCAATCTTTTAAAAAAAACAAAAATCGAGAAAAATGAAGTTGATGGATTGATAGTATCAACCTGTGCAAATGAACAGTATTTAGGTAATATCATATCGGAAATGGTGGGTCTAAATCCCAAGATTTCAACAAAATTAGAAAATTTATGTAATTCAGGGACCAGTGCAATCTTTTTAGGGTACTCTTTAATCTCTTCAGGCGTTTGCAACTCCATAATTGTCACAGGTATCGAAAAACAAAACAGCCCAGGAAATCAACTATTGTGGGATATAACAAGGGGAGTTTACGATTTGCCGGTACATTGGGCAGCACTTTATGCAAAAACACATTTTAGGAATTACAATACATCAGAAGAGGATTTGGCATTAGTTTCAGAAAAAAATCATAAAAATGCAAATAATAATCCTAATGCATTGTTCTATAATAAGGTATTTAGGTTCAATGATATAATGAATTCTAAAAAAATTGTCGAACCCTTAAAAATACTAGACTGTTGCTATCCTTGTGAAGGTTGTTCCTCATTATTACTAGTTTCCGAAAAACTTGCTAAAAGATCTGAAGACCCGATATGGATTAAAGGAATTTCTCAGAACAATCAAGGCGCCAGTTTTGCCAATATTTCATTTGATTTACGTTCAATCGCCAGTACAAAAATTGCGGCAATGGAGGCATTCAAACAATCTAAATTAAAACCATCGGATATAGATATAGCGGAGATTCATGATGCTTTTACAATATTAGAAATCTTAGCATATGAAGATATAGGCTTCATAGAAAAGGGAAATGGCTCCAGATTCATTAATCAAGACAGACTCCATACCAACATCAGAGGAGGCCTGATTGGTTGCGGTCATCCCACAGGGGCTACAGGCATTGATCAAACTAATGAGATAGTGTTACAATTACAAGACAAAGCTCCACCCTTAAGGCAAAGAAAAAATTGTACAAGGGGACTTATACACAATATGGCAGCGGCCGGAACATCATCAACGATAATAATTTTAGAAAAATGAATTTAAAAGAAAAGATATTTGAGAAAATCAAAGATGGAAAATTTTTGAGTACTTTTTGTAATCAATGTAAAAAACATATTTGGCCGCCAAGTAATAATTGCAAAGAATGCTTTGGAATAACCGAGTTAAAAGATGTAGATAATAAAGGCATTCTGTTAGAAATATCATATTCCCACATAGTTGATCAAAAAGGTTATTTTGGCATAGGAGACTTTTCCGGTTTAAGAATAATAGGTAAAATGGATTCAAACATCGAAATAGGTGAGCCCATATCAATATCAAAAGTAAGAGCAAACAAAGATAATAAAATAATAGTAGAATTTGATAAATTATATTAGTAAAATAAAATAATTATTAACAAGTTTAATGTTTCAAAACTATCATGGATTATGAAGGTTATCTAAGCGATAGGGAATTAATAAGTAGAGATGCATTTCATAAAAAGCAATTAAAAATCAAAGTCCTAGAAATTAATCAAAATAATAGGGATTATTCCAAACATGGTGATAGAGTACTGATTGATAAAATACTGTTAATAATACAAAATTTGGAGACGGATGAGATTGAAGAGAGGGAAATAGACATTGAGGAATTGGAAATCAGGATGAAAAAAGAAAGACTGTTTACTTCTTCTAATAGGTGGGTTCCCAGAAGCGATATAAGAAACAATTTTATTGTAGGTAACAGGCATTTCTTTCTTTTATCAGATGCAATTTCTTTGGATGTTGTCTCGTTTTAATTTTTTTAATAAAATAGAAAAGCGCCGCTGATCAGACTCGAACTGATGACCTACTGGTTAACAGCCAGTTAAGCTTCATAATTTCAAATTATGAATTTGCTCTACCAAGCTGAGCTACAGCGGCACTAGTCTATTAAAAAATTATAGAATAAATAAATGTTATGGTTACATCAATTTTATCTGTTTATTATTAATTTAAAAAAATTAAAATATATTGGCTATTATAAGTAATGGTAAAATATAAAAGGGCACAATATCAAATAATTACTCTTTAGAATAAATATATACTCCATCTAGAAACACTCTAGAATCTTTATTTTTTATTCTCGTAGCTAATTCAAGATTAGCCGCAGTTTGAGAAACATTTTCAATATTTGGACCTTTGACTATTATATCTTCACCTTCCACACTGACCTTTGTATCGTTACCAATAATTTTAGAGGTACGTGGAGACCTTTCTCCAAAGAAATTTTCTACAACAATATCCTTGCCTTTTATCTTAATTGATATAGGAAAATGTGCGAAAACGATTTTTAATCGATATGTGTATCCTTGGCTAGAACCTTTAATCATATTATTAATAACACTTTGTAAAGTATTTACTAAAGCAAAGTCTTTTTTTCGATTACCTCGTGATTTTATTGTGATTTTATTGTCTTGCAGATCTATTATAGCAGGCATTTTAGTAAAGTCCTTCTGGACAGAACCAAAAGAACCTTTTGTTGTGATTAGGTTTTCCTGTTTAGTAATGGAGACATCAGATGGTAATACAATTTCATTCATATAAAATTCGGGTTTAATAGACATAACCTATTAAAGCACCTCCTAAATTACTATCTTGAGCTTCATGGTGAGACATGATTCCGTTACTAGTTGAAACTATCAAAATACCCATATTATAAGAAGGTAAAAATTGGCGTTCCCAAATCAAATACTTATCTTTTTTCACACTAAACCTTGGTGTTATTATTCCGCATTTATTTATCTTTGCTAGTAACTGAATTCTAAACTTTCCCGAGCGCCCATCATCAACCTGTTCGAATTCCCCTATATATCTATATTTTTGCATAATACGTAAAACTTCACTAGCAAATGTTGAAGCAGGTAAAACTATACATTCCCTTTTCCGCCTCATTTCATTGTTATATAATGTAGTAAATAAATTAGACAAAATATTTAGTGCCGGCATTTATAGTCACCTATTCGTACTTCCTAAATCCCAATGAAAATGCAACCTCTCTAAAACATTTTCTGCACAACATCAAATCATAAGAGCAAATAAGCCCATCAAATGCGCCACATCTCTTGCACCATCTTGTGCCCTTACCGTGGGCAAGTTTTTTCCTTCCGGTTAATTCATAATCTCTAATTTTAATTTTCATTCTACATTAACTCCAAATTTTGTTTTAAAAAAGTTTATTGCCTCATCTTTTGTAATTTTATGTTTTTTACCTATCTTAGACGGATTTCTTTTCTTTGAAACTCTGTATCCTGGTCTCGTTAACGATGTACAAATATCCATTCCAAAAATTCCAATATCGGGGTTATATTTTGTACCTGGAATATCGATATGATCATGAATTCCAAGTGACAAATTACCGTTGTTATCAAAAGATGTAGATTTTATCACATTCTTCTTTGCTTCCATTATACGTCTTAAAAAGTTTATGGCTTCATCCCTTCTCAAAGTTACCATTGTGCCTATTGGTTCACCTTTATGAATATTAAAGTCACGAACGCTTTTTTTTGCGCCTCTTTCGCTTGGATTATGCCCTGTTAACTCATTTAACGCCGTTTTTGCACGTTCAAGGGGTTCTCCAGCCTTGCCAACACCAATATTAACAACAACTTTAAACAAAGTAATTTCTTTCATTCTATTATCCAATTTTTCACTCATTGGTTAAATACCTCCAAAAGTGGGCTATCAATTCCTATAGGCATAACTATGTCTATAGGAAGTTCAACAGATCTGTCATCGAAATTTACTACAGTTCTTTTTGGTAAAGAGAACATTCCATTTTTAATCTCTTTTATTTTTCCAATTCGCCCTGCGTTTTCTCCTTGTATTACTAAGACAGTACAACCAGCTTCAAACTTTATATGATTCTCTATTTGGTTGTTTGGTAATTTTACCAAACAAACATCCCCAACACTCATTTGCCTGTCTTCAGAAATCAAAGTTTTGCCATCGTGAAAACTGTATTGAGTTTTATTACCTTTTATAGTAACTTTGTTAGTTATTTTTACCAGTTTAACTCCTTTCTCTTTTGTTTTTACAGGAACTAATATTTTTAAATCTCTAGGTATTAATCTATAAACTTCACCAGTAGTTACGATTTCAATAACATCCATTATTCCGACTCCAAAATGGATATCTCTTCTAACGATTCCATCTACCTTTATCTGCCCTGAATTCATAATTATCTTTGCCTCACGTAAATTACTGCATAAATGTAAAATATCACGCAATAATATACCCATTGGATAACACCTATCTTTTGCATAGGGTCCAGGAGTTGCAGACAATACAAATGGAAATCCTTTTCTTTTGATTTGCCAAAATTTCGGAGCCATTTGTCTTTTTGTTTTTTTACTTCCACTTTTTCTTACCATTTTTTAATCACTACCAAACCTCATTTTTTTTCTGTTTTCTTTATATCCTGTTTTTTGGATTTATTAATTTGTCGATCCTTGTTATCCATTTTGTTTTTTCTATAGTTATCATCCATGTTTAATGATGAAATTATAACATTGGAAGCGTGAATAAGTACCTTTACATTACCGCCTTTAATTTTTTCTCTCTGTACGCCTTCAATACTTAATTTCCCTTTCTCGGTATTGATTTTTTCAACTTTTCCTTCAACACCTTTATACTCACCACGCACAATTTTTACGGTATCACCTTTTACCACACTAGTACTTCTTTTGTTATACTGTTTTTTTAAATCATCAGAAAGGTTTGAGCATACAGCTAAACTACTTTTCATTGTTTCTTTATTAATAGTCATATATATCTCACTATATAATCATTGAAGCCAAATTTGCTATACGAGGCCATTTCTCTGCAGCTTCCGAAGCTACAGGTCCTTTTATATCGGTGCCCTTAATTTCACCCTCTTTTGTTACCAATACCGCAGCATTATCCTCGAAGGAAACTCTTACACCGTTTAGTCTGCGTATAGCGTATTTTTGTCTAACAATTACTGCACCGAATATTTGTTTTCTCAATTCAGCTGGTCCTTTTTTAACTGTCACAGTTACAAAGTCCCCCACAGCTGCTGAAGGCAACCTTGAATGTCGCCCTTTGATTCTAGTAACCTGAGCAATTTGTAAAACTTTTGCTCCAGTGTTATCAGCACAAACCAAATTTGCCATAATTGGTAATGCTCTTGTTACATAAGGTCTGAATTCAGCTACTCCACGGGAAGAAACAGCTCTTGATTTAGATGACATCCTTATTCACTTACCTCCACAACTGCAAATGAAATTGTTTTGGATAAAGGCCTGCATTCTGCTATTTTTACTTTATTACCCTCTCGGGCATCAATACAATCCGATATAAAAGCATGTATTCTAGATTGACTCCTTTCATATCTTTTATATTTACTTACAAACCGAGAATATTCTCGCTCAACAACGACCATATTCATTGCCTTATGACTAACTATAGTCCCTGTAACTAATTTTCCCCTCAATGAGAGTGAACCACAAAATGGACATATTTTATTTGTACATGTTCGTTTGGGGCTTTTAACTTGAATACCAATGTTTTTTGTCATATCAATCACTTAATTTTTGAATATTTTTTCCTCTGGTCTACCTAGCAGTATTCTTCCATTTATAAAGTAATCCCCGTTGGAATTGGAGATTTTAACTAAATTAATCTCTTTTTTGGCAATTTTTTTCAATTTTGAAATTTTTTTACCATTTAACAAATATATCATATTTTTAGTTTCATTAACTATAGTTCCAGTTTTGTTATTATTGAATTTATTTGAGCTTGACATAATTGTAATTTTTTTTCCAATAATTGCAAAAAGATTTAATTCTTTATAGTGTAAAGACATTATCTAATTCCCCTTACTGCTCGTTCATTTAATAATGTTAACACACGGGCAATATCTCTGCGTTTCCATCTTATTACACCCGCCTCTTTTTTTAAAGTCCCTTTGGATCCTTCAGAACGCAATTTTGCTAAATCCACTTTTAAGTCATGTAATTTCTCTCTAAGATCATCATCATTGAATTCTCGTAATGTTTTGGTTTTATTCCTGGCCATATTACTGATTAACCTCTTCTTTAATTGTGACCTTTTCCAAGCCGCCTTCTGAATTGGGATTTGACAAATTGTCTGATTCGGATATTTCATCATTGTCCTTTGTTGATGTGTGTGAAGTGTCTTCAAACGATAAGTTTTCTTTAAAGTTTGTTATTAATTCAAACTCTGGCGGTACAGAACCCTTTATAGCAATTTTTAATTGTATGCCCATTATTCCCATTTTTGTTAAGACATGAGTTATTCCCTCTTTGACTACCCGATCAGCCATATTACCACTTTTGGGAATTATGCCTGACGAATGTTTTTCAAAATGGGCTCTCTCACTTCGAAGCTTTCCGGATATAGTAACCTCTACGCCCAAGGCACCTGCATTTTTTATGGTATTAACAGTCCATATGGCTGCTCTTCTGAATGCGGTACCTCTTTCTATCAATTGAGCAATTCTGTTACACATTATCTTTGGGTTTAATTCGGGAATTTCTAATTCAATTACTGAGATTTGAGGGTTAGTTAAACCGTATTTTATTTCTAATTTTGAAGTAAGGTCTTTTATTCCACTTCCTTTTCTTCCAATGACAAGCCCTGGTCGAGTAACATACAATGTCAATCTTGTTCCTAAAGGCGATTTTTGTATATCTACTCCACCATATCCAGCATCTTTTAATTCTTCCCTTAAAAACTCATCCAGTTCCATATTTCTAAAATTATTTTTCAAAACATTTTTTATTGCATTCATTTAAGACGTCCTTCCTTCCATTGCAATCATTTCAACATGAACTAATGTATCGTATTTTGGACTAGCTCTTCCCATCGCTCGGGGAGTAAATCTTTTTAGTTTTGTTCCTTTATGGACTGTAACTGCGATAATTTTTAATCTATCTAAATCCATTCCTTTGTATTCAGCGTTAGATTCCAAGTTGTCTAACAATTTTAGAAACTCACCAGTTGCTTTACGTGGAAAGCGACCAGAACTAAAACCATCTTGAATGTTGGATCGGTGTGCTACCTCATTGTTATATCGCCTATAAGGAACTGCTATTTTTTTTGTCAATACATTTTCCAGAAATTCTCTTGCTTTTTCGATACTTTTTCCTTTTACGGCCAATGCGATTTCGCGAGAGTGTTTATGCGAAATAGATTTATCACGTAATGCTGCTCTGACATGTCGAGATTTCTCATATTTTTCAAAAGAATATGAATAGTTTGGCATATACATCACTTTAATGGAACGTATAAGCTGGAACGTGATGAACCAACACCAGGTGAACCATGCTGAACCCTTTTATTTGTAATTGAATATTCTCCAAGATAATGACCAACCATTTCCGGTCTAATGGTAAATGGTATAAATTCTTTACCATTGTGAACTAGTACACTTAAACCTATCATATCAGGCAGAATTATCATATCCCTAATATGAGTTTTCAATGGGCTTGCTAATTTGCCTTCTCGAGAGAGTTTCAATTCTTCCCTAAATTTCCTCTTTTCGTCCGTCATATAGGTTGATAGCCTCCTATCCAATGACCTTCGTTGTCTAGAGTTTAGCAGAGGCATTAAAGTTTCTATGGATAATCTTCGAATCTGATCTCCTGAATATCCTTTATATTTAAATTCCCTTGCCAATTAGTTATTACCACCTAATTCTATAGTGTTTTTGAATTCAAATGTAAAAATAGACTTCAATTCTTACACCAAACCTAAATTAGTTGCTAGGTTTCTAGCACCGTCTGTATTTTTAAATTTCATAATTGCTTTTTTACCTCTAATAGTATTAAATGTATTCACTTCACTTATATCAGATTCATATATTACCTTCATAGACTCAATTATTTGTTTTTTGGTAGCTTTACTGTGAACAATAAAGCTTAATTTATTTTCTTTTTCAATAATATTGAATGTCTTCTCAGTTACGTACGGTTCTATAAGGATTTTAGAAGCACTTTCAGCATTAATTTTAATTTTTTTGTTATCTATAAATTCACTCATACTAATCACTTCTCTACAATCATATTTGAAGGTATTTCTATTTCTTTTAACATGTCTAATGCACTTTGAGAAAAAATTGCCAGTCTAATAGGTTTTGACCCAGGTGCCAAATCCAGTACACTGAGATGTTTAACATATTTTATAGTAATACCAGGGATAGATTCGTTTAATTTTATTAGTTTTGAGTCTTTCGCGCCTACAACAATGATTGCACTTTTTCCGATTCTATTGGTTCTTCCTCTTCTTTTAGATTTTCCCGATCGCCTTTTAGTGGTAGATTCTACTCGATTTAAATCACTTTCAACACCTAGAGCTTCTAAAACATCATACAAGTTTTTTGTTTTTTCAATGTTTTCTAATTCGTTACTAACAACTAGGGGAAAAGACTTTATCTCATCAGTAACATGGCCTCGTTTTTTAGCCAACTCACCAATAGCAGTGGATGATATAGAAGAGCACAATGCAACTTTCTTTTCTTTTTTATTGATTTTCTTAAATGTTACTTTCCATGATTCTGGCGGGTGGGCTAGTCGACCCTTTCTAACACCAGCTACACCGGCTGCTTGACCTGCACGGGAGAATCCTTCACCTTTTGCCCTAGCCAATCTAGCAATACCCAAACCAGTGTTTCTTGATTCTGCACTTACAATTTCTCCAGCAGCTGGATATCGGCCTTGTCTTTGGTAATGATGAGAATCCAGATTAACATATACTTTTTGAATAACTTCGGGACGATAAGGAAAATTAAATACTGGAGGCAGTTCAATGTCAGATACCTCTTTGCCTTCCAGATCATATAGTTTTGTGTTCATACTATACTATCACTTCCAATATCTTAGGTTCCGCATTTTTGGTGGGTTTGCTTCGAATTGGTTGCCTTAACTTTATTAGTCTCTTTGGAACACCGGGAATAGTTCCCCTGACAATCATATAATCACCTTCAACCAATCCGAAATGTTTGAATCCACCTTTAGGATTAATATTTGTGATGTCGTTTTTCTCAGAGTTTGACATTAACAATATTCTCTTATTATATTCTGTTCTTTGATGAAATCCCCTTTGACCTTGCCTCGCAACGGTGTACATAACTACAGCTGGAGATATAGGCCCTAAAGTTCCAACAGCCCTTACACTTTTTCTCGATTTGTGTTGTTTTCTTTTAACTCCAAATCTTGTTACAGGTCCTTCTACACCTTTTCCCCTAGTAATTCCATGTACATCAATGTTTTGGCCTGTTTTAAAAACATCAGAGGCTCGGAGCTCTTGACCTAGTTTTGATTTCAGATAATCAAATTTAGATCCAACGTCTTTACCCGATACAGGTACTTCAAAGATAAATGGAGTTTTTTGAGATATCCCAACCCTATGAGGAAAAACCGCAACTATTGCGTTTAAGTGCTTTGTATTTTCAAGTTTATCTGCCGCTTTATTTAGTCCATCTTCTGAGTATTTAGTTTTATATTTTGTTGACAGATCCTTGATGGAATCTTTAGAATAAACATCAAAAATTGCATGTTTACCATAGGCATCTTCTGAATATCCCCTAATTCCAACAATTTTTAATGGAGGTAAAGAAATAACTGTAGAATGATTCATCAACGGTTTCCCATAATTTGGTGTTTTTTCTTTATCATCAATTGTCATCACCTGTATTTGTCCCACTTTAAATCCGGCAAAACCAATCAGTCCGGTATTGTCTTTATCGTAATTTTCTGGCCATGTCCTAATTCGAGCTTCTAGGCTTTTAGCTCTGGACCTAGGTCGAAAAGCAATACTTCCTCTTCTTGGCGCACTATACTTTCTATGACCCATAAATATACAATTTTTCCAAATCCCATTAATAAGTTTATTATCAATGAGTAATAGTTAATCTATGCTGCACTAACATTAGGAATTTAAAAGGTTATTTAATATTGCCAATACCCCAAAGATTGATTCCTCTAATCTTACTGTCTGCGTACCTTGATATGGAAAGAAATTAAATGAATTGTAATTTGCTATGTTTATCTTTTCTTTATTGAAGATTTCATTTAAACCAAATTTTGGCGAACCAAAAACTATTAAAATAGAGTTATCAACATCCGCATTATTCTTTAAGTTATCTGTAAAATCAGAATCAATTTTAAAGAACTCAGAATACCTGGAGGTTAGTATTATTTTAGATTTAGAATACTGTTTTAAAATTTCATGTATGAAATTATAATGAAACACTTTGTAACCCCAATAGATTTCATTTATGTTTTCTCGATTTACATCCACTGCAGTTAACAGATTGTTTTTTTTTATCAATTTCACACTGATTTTTTTGCCCTGTTGTTTAATTTTTCCCTGATATTTGATCAATGCATCCAATCCGACATCAACAAAAAGCATATTACCTTTTTTTTCTAAAACCCCAATCCGTGTTTCGCCATTTTTTATGTCTTCTAATGGAACCTTATCTTTATGATGAGAAGATCTAATTGGATGAAGTTTGCCAGCATACTTTAAGACATCCATTTTTGGATAAATTTTTTTTCTGAGATACTGAGGAGTATCCAAATATTCCAAAAGTGTGACTATAAAGTTAATTTCATTATTTGGAGGGTTAATTGTCTTATCATGAAAAATAAATATATTTTCGACTCTAAAAATAGAGAGCGACCTTGCTAGCTGAAAAATTTTGAAAGTTCTATCGATATCAGAGGGGGTCCCATACAAAAAGGAATCCGGTATTGCTACATCAAACTTCATCTTTATGGAGGAAAAGAATATCACCTGTTTTCTAAAAGTTCCTTAACAGCGCCCTCCAAATAGCCTTCGGACCCAAAGAAATTATATCGTAAAATGCCATCCTGGTCAATAATAATTGAAGATGGAGTTCCCCGAAGTTTATACAATTCAAAAGTTTCCGCGGAATATTCTTTATTCCTAAGATAGTTTCTCACCTTTGAGAATAATTCTTCTTTTTCTTTTTCTGAGGAAGGTTTGTAGTCTGAAAAGTATATTTCAATGAAATCTTTAACCATATCCTCAGATATATTCTCAGGCATCTTTGTTATTTTATCCATTGCTACTGGGAAAGGAATTTTATAGTATAGCTTGTCATCGTTTACCAATTTACCATGCTGTCGTAATGCTTTGTAGGTTTCACCTATTACTTTACCCTCAGTTAAAAGTGATTTTAAATTATCCAAGGTATTTTTATCGTAATCCTCGAAAGCTGTTGCAAGACCAATCACCTTCACATCACTATTTTTAAATCGTTCATAGAGGGAAATCGCTTGAGGCAGCCCATATAGAAAGCAACCCGGACAATTCACCTGAAATACCTCCAAAACAACAACATTACCTTGTAGTTTATCAATATTGGTGGGAATACCCTGAACCCATTCAGATATTTTTATGTTGGGAGCTTGATTACCTATTTCAGCAAACATTTTAAATCACGATTTCAAATTCAAAAGAATTATTTAATTTGTTAAGTTAATAAAAATTTATATGCTTTTGATTAAAGTTAAGAAGAGCTCTCTTTAACTTGAACTTCTTTTGAATATCTTTCAATTTCCTCTTCAGAAAGCATCTTTAGTGTTTTAGTTGTAGAATCAATCACTGCTAACCTTATATGTTTAGAACCAGTTTTTTCCTCACTTACAGTAAAAATAGACTCTATAGCCAATATACAAGCTTTTTCCAATGACATATCATCCCTATAGTTTTTTTCTAAAAACTCAGTCACCTGTTCGCTTCCAGCACCGATTGCTACTGCATCATAGCCAATGTATGTACCACTTGGATCGGTTAGAAACAAACCAAGACCATTTTTGTCTACTCCCGCCATAATCATAGCTACACCAAACGGCCTAGCGCCACCGTATTGTGTGTATTGTTGTGCCAAATCCGCTAGATTTTTAGCTACACCTTCTACATCAACTGGTTCATCATAAATTAACCTGTTACTCTGAGCAAAAAATCTAGCATGATCAACTTGCATCCGTGCATCAGGGATATAACCGGCTGCGGCAAGACCAATGTGATCATCAATCTGAAATATTTTTTGAGTAACATTTGATACTTGTAATTTTCTTGTTTTTTCTTCAACTGCCAAAATAACACCCCCTGTACTTTTTATTCCTAATGCTAAAGTACCTCTTCTAACAGTTTCAATTGCATACTCTACCTGATATAATCGGCCATCAGGAGAAAAAATTGTAATTCCTCTATCATAACCTGCTGCGGCTGGTAACAAATCATCTATTTTACTTTCAAAACTTTATTTATAGTTACCTTATTCAAAAAAAATTCAGGGCGATAGAACAAAAAATATTTTTATTTGCCTTAACAATATGTAATGAAGGTTTTTGATTTTAGATGAGGTCATCTTTAAAGGTCATCCAAATGTACAATCTTTGCATTCAAGAACAATAGAAATAACAAAGGATAAAGACTTGACACTAAATGGGGATTGCATAATAGGGATAAATGCAAATAAAGCTTGTAAAGACCTAGATGCAGGGATAAAGAAAAGGATAAAGAAAAAGGATTCACTGATAGAAATAGGTCTAATAGTGGAACCATATAGTTTCACAGTTAAGGGTTTTGGAGATAACAAACTCTTGTTAACGAATGAAGATGACATTGTTTTAAGAAAAAGCAAATTTATTTGTGATCGAACTCTTTCCATTAATTGCAATTTCAGCTCTTTAGAAATACCAAGAGAGATCATCAATTCCCTGAAGGATCCATCAAAAACAGGCATGATGCAAATAAAGGTAGAGTGAGCAAAATAAAAAACAAACACTAATCTTGATTACAGTTAAAAATCATTTTTTTTGAAATCAGTATTAGTTACCCTCTCAAATGCTTCGATATACCTATCAGATATTTTTTTAACGATATTAGTTGGTAAATGGGGTGGTATTGGCTTTATGCCTTGTTTTGAATAGTCATCTATAGTTTTTTTAAATCCTGTCTCGACTAGCCAATCTCTAAGTATTTGTTTATCAAAACTGTCTTGTAAAACTCCTGGGCGATATTTATCCATATCCCACAGTCTGTATTCATCAGGCCCAAGAGAATCCACTAACACAACCTCGTTAGATATTGGGTCCTTCCCGAACTCAAATTTTACATCAGCCAAAATAAAATTGGATAATTTAATTATTTTATCCATTTGATTGTAAAGACCAATGGAAAGAGATTTTATCTTTTTGATTTCATCCTCATTGACCATACCATTTTCTATAGCTTGTTCTTCAGTTATTGGAACATCATGATCATCTGATTTTGTGGTGGGATCAAAGATTAGACATGGAAGCTTGGAGCCGATAACAAATTCCCCATTATCAATTAAAGTGATTAATTCATTTGGGATATTGTAATACTTTTTTTCCTTGATGCGAGAGTATAAACTCCCGTACAAATATCCTCTGATTATGCTTTCTATTGGAAATACGGATAGTTCCCTAACCAAAATCTTATCCTTATCAATTCTCTTTATAAAATGATTTTTGATATTTAAAGAAGAAAACCAAAAGACAGTGAAATCACACAGCACCTTACCTTTATAAGGTATTGTATTACTCATTACAACGTCAAAAGCAGAAACTCGGTCTGTAAAATGAAAAATCAAATTGTCTTTATCTAGTTTATATATATCCTTTACCTTTCCTTTTTTTATTAATTTCAATATTTGATGTAGATAAAAATCTAATAATTATATATTTGGCTAGTTGTCATAACAATTCAAAGCCTCAAAAAACATTAAATTAATTGATATTGATTTTGTTTAAAAGCATATTTTTAGAAGGTACCTTTATAAATAACAAGGTTTGTGCGTTTCCAATATCGTCATGTTCATCAACAATAATTGCATATATAAATATATAAGAAATATAACATATCATTAAACAAAAAACAAAGTCTATCAACATATTATAATTATATGCGATAAACTTTCCGGTATCTTTTTTGTATTATTATATTAATTTGATTTTAAATAAAGACAAAGTCTATTGATTTAATTTATATTATCTTGATAACAATATTATTACACTATTTGTATTGTGATCCCTTTAGAAAATAAGGCGTAACTGTGTTCCCGGTTACAAAGGATTTTCTTTTGGACTGCTGTCACAATACAAATAGTATAATGTAAATAGATTTATGAAACTACATATGCATCCTAGTTTCACAATCTGATTGATTTTACTAATACTAAAGTATGTCATTTGAAATCAATCATATCTACAAAATGCACCATTTTAAAGATAAAAATTTATTTAGTGACTTAAATACAATTATAATCATATTAAACAAAAAAATTGACGTGGATAAGTTATACGATCAGCTTTTAGATTTAGATTCCGATGAAGGGATAAGAATAGAGAACCCTAAAAGTGAAAAAAAAATTTATATAAACCGAAATTTGCTTGGAATATACAATATTCTGATTAGAACAAAGAAAGATAAAACAGATAATAAACACAAAGCGAAAAATAACGATATCTCAGATGGAGACTATTTGGAAGAAATTCATAACTATGAGAATTCATCACATGTTTTAGAATTTCTAAAACAAAACGTAGACAAACCTTGTATTTGGCTTTATTAAACATAAATTATTAGAATTTTGCATATTAAAAATAAATAATGTATATCTTTAATTGATTTTACAATAGCACAAATTTGTGTATATCGACATTAATTTTATCCACATTTTTTGTCTAATTAGCAAAATGATTATTTACCTTCAAATAATATGTTATTTATTTATTAAAGAACAGTTTAAAAATCAATATCCAGCAATATGATGTCATGTTGATTCATTCCATTTATAATAAACCGTGCCAGCTTTGCATGTTACAAACAGATTGGATGGGGAATATGTAGATTCCACCTCCATTTCGGATAAAAAACGCTCTACCTCAACTTCATCTTCAGACGATTTTGAAAATATATTAATAATCTCTTCTTTAGAAAATTCCATGCCTCGGTTTTTTTTAAAATACTCGTAGAAATCTGATTTATCAATCATATCCATATGTCCCATACTCTGTATCAGGCATTGGAAATTTAAGTATATAATTCAGTAGCACACTATTAAGGAAAGGATTTTATAAAAAATTAAACTATACAAAAGTTAATTATTGAAATATACACTATTAGGATTTTTATTGTTTCTTTTTATAATAACATTATCTTTAAATTACAAAAATACTATTCAAATTAATGGCACATTAGACAAAATTGATGTATATAATCCTGAAGGGGAACATTATCGTGAAACCTATAAATCAAATATTAATGATACATTTTCTATCGAAGGAGCATTAATTTCAACCATCGTTCAGAATTTAACATCGTTTTACCCTAATGTTTATAATTACACCGAGGAAAAACAGATATCTAACGCACCAGAGTCATCAATGCCCACAAACAATAAAAGTAATAATGAAATAGATTCTGGATCACAATTCGATGGGTTCCAAGAACAACAACAACAAACATTATATCCAATTCCAAAGCCAATTTCTCAAAACACTGCTAACATAGAACCAAATGCCTCAGAAGCCTTATCAGATAATTTAGTCTCAATGCTATCAGGAATAATATTAGAATCCATTCAAACTGGCAATCCAACAATCAACAATGAAACCATACAACCAGATTCAGACGATATAAACAGTAAAGAGGATACAATTTTGGTATCTGGTAAGTGGAAAATGGATGTCGAAAATAGCAATATCACAAGCTTCAATTCAAGATTTGTGATGATTACATATAATGGAACTGGATTCCATTGGCATTCAATGAACAACCTACAGACAAGCGAAAAGTTTTTTTTGGGAAAGGATGACAGTGCAACAATAAATGGAAAGTTGGATTTCTTTACTGGCAACAATACAACAAAACAACCAGTAGACATACTATTGGCTATTAATAACTTAGAACTTATCCAAATAACCCTATTAGATAATGATATTTCTAGTCATTTTTACGGATTCCCAATATATGGTACGATAGACTCAATAAAAATCAAAAATTAGTTTTTTGACTTTTTCTTTTTTATTTGTTTTATAATTGGCATTGTAATCGCTCCCTCTGATGCGGACTTGACCAGTGTGGCATATTTAGATAGAGCACCAGTTTTGTATCGTATTTTAATGGTTTTTAATTTTTTAATTCGTTTTGAAAATTCTTTTTTAGATATTTCAAGGTCTACGGTTCCTTCAACTAAGTCTATTTGTATCTTATCGCCACTTTTAATCAATGATATGGGCCCACCACTCATGGCTTCTGGAGAAACATGCCCTATCATGAAACCTCTTGTTGCCCCAGAAAAACGGCCATCAGTTAACATAGCAACCTTTTCGCCCAAACCTTGGCCAACTATAGCAGCAGTAACAGCTAACATCTCCCTCATTCCAGGGCCACCCTTTGGGCCTTCGTATCGTATTACAACAACATCACCTTCAACAATCTCCCCATTTGAAATAGATTCAAATGCAGAATCTTCAGAATCAAAAACTTTGGCATTGCCTACAAATTTATCAGACTTTAGACCCGCTATCTTGACTACAGCACCCTCTGGTGCCAAATTGCCAAACAATATCTTTAATGTCCCCTCGTCATGGATTGGATTTTCCACAGACTTGAGGATTTTATTATACTCTTTTTCATAGTTTTTAGCATATGCAGTAGATTTTGTAAAACTAAAAGATTCTATATTTTCTTTTAATGTATTTCCGGTAACTGTCAACACATCACCATTGATTATTCCCTTGTCAAGAAGGGATTTCAGAACTACAGGAACACCACCAATGTTATCTAGATCAAGCATAACATAATCACCTCCAGGTCGCATGTTGGCAATATGTGGTGTTTTTTTTCTTATTATTTCAAAATCCTTAATGTCCAATTTTACTCCTGCCTCTCGGGACAACGCCAACAGGTGTAAAACAGCATTGGTTGAGCCACCTATAGCATTGGCTATAATTATGGCATTTTCAAATGACTCAAATTTCAGTATATCGCGAGGCCTAATGTTATTCTCTATAAGATGGTTTATAGATTTACCAGTATCATAACAAATCTTGTATCTTGTTTCACTCTCTGCGGTAGGAGTTGCACTGCCGGGCAAAGACATACCTATCGCTTCACTAATGGATGCCATGGTGTTGGCCGTGTACATGCCGGCACATGACCCTGCTGATGGACATGCGACATTCTCAAGGCTAGTTAACTGTTCAAGACTCATCTTACCCGCATCAAAAGTTCCTACTGCCTCATAAACATCTTGAACAGTAACAGGTTTACCATTCCAATTACCTGGCAGTATAGTACCTCCATATACAAAAATTGAAGGAAGGTTAAGCCTAGCCATAGCCATTAGTGTTCCGGGCAAACTTTTATCGCATCCCGATATCCCAACTATGGCATCATATTGGTGAGCGCGAACCATTATCTCTATAGAGTCTGCAATTAGCTCCCTACTCACAAGAGAGGATTTCATACCCTCATGGCCCATAGCAATACCATCAGAAACCGCAATGGTGGTAAACTCCCGCGGGGTGTTTCCTGAATCCTTAACGCCCTCCTTTGCTTTTTGGGCAAGTTTTCCCAAATGTATATTGCAAGGAGTAGCTTCGTTACATGTGCTAGAAACAGCCACAAAAGGTTTACTTAAATCCTCATCCGTGAGGCCCATCGCTTTATACATTGCCCTATGAGGGGCTTTTGACGGCCCTTCCACTGTTTTTCTGCTTGGTAGAACCATTATGCTTAATTGAAATAAAATTATAAAATAAAAACTTATTCTATTTTATTTATTCAAGATTTGCCATTATCTTTATAGAGTCTAAACCCTCGAATTTAAAAATAGTTTCACACATGCCACACTCTATACTGTTATTATGAAGTTCACCTGTTTGTATTTCATTTAAGTATTCACACTTTGGACATGGAAAAGAAAAACTCACAGTGAAATTCTCTAACTCTATTGCTTCGCCCATATACTGTAAAAAATTTTCGAGCTATTTAAAATGAACTATAACAAACAAGGAAAACATGACAAAGCATGCAATAACCATCCAAACAGAAAATTAAATATCCAATACAATTAATAATTCATCGTAGATGCATAAAACCAATGAGAGATGTATATTTTGTAAAATAATCAATAAAAGCATTCCTAATGCAATAGTTTACGAAGATGATAAATTTTTAGTATTTTTAGACAGATATCCAATTAACTATGGTCACACACTAGTGATCCCCAAAGATCATTTTGATAACATATTGGAAATGCCAATAAACCTGGTTGGGGAGATTCACTCGCTTGTTCCCCAAATTGCAAAGGCGGTTATAACAACAATAGGTGGCAATGGGTTTAACGTTAGCCAAAATAACGGCAAATCTGCCAATCAAATCATACCCCATGTTCACGTTCACATTGTACCACGGTTTCTTGCTGAAAAAATAAAAGGTCAATGGCCAACGAGAAGAATCGCGAATATTGAGGAGCTAAAAAACCTGGCAGAGAGAATAAAGACGAATATTGGAGACATAGAATAAAATTTCGAAAAAAACATGAATTCAAGTGAAAGAAAAATAACCATAGGCATCCCAACTTTCAATGAAGAAAACAACATCACAAACTTTGTTGAATCTCTAAAGAAACAAGATACGCACCCAAACGTTATTGAAAAAATATTGTTTATAGATGATTCAGATGATAACACACCAAATCTAATTAACAAGCTGAAATCAGAGAATCCGGACTTGAGAATAGAGTTACACCACAACAACAAAAGAATGGGCGCAAGCAACGCATGGAATACCATCTTTAGAAAGTCAGATGGCGAAGTAATTGTTTTGCTGGATGCAGACATAGAATTGGAAAAAGACTGCATCCGTAATCTATCAAATAAAGTAAACGAAACCACAGGTCTTTGTGCATCAAACACTGTTCCGATTATACAAAAAAATAACAGATATTCAAAAGCATCTGCTTTTATTGCAATTTGGCTGAGATCCCTTAGGTTACATCAAATATCAAAATACACAACAATGGGCAGGGCATTAGCATTGTATTCCGGGGACGTCAGGGATATAGAAATTCCCACTGACATCATTGCGATTGATTTGTATATTCAATGTAAAATACTAGAAAAACACAAAAACGTGGTCTATAACGATGAGGCAATAATTTACTTCAAGACACCTTTAACCAGAACAGACTTTCTAAGTCAGGTAACAAGAGCTATAATTGGTCACAGGCAAATAAAAAAACACACAAAGAACCTTTCATTAGAAATATCTTTTATCACCCTATTGAAGGAATTTCTAAAAAAATCGATTCAACATCCTGGTTATTCATGGGCATTGATTTGTTGTTACACCATGTTGCCTTATAACTATTTTAGGAACAAAGATAAAGTATCCTACCTATGGGAAACGGCGACAAGTACTAAAAAATAACCAAATAGACATTGTTGTATTTGAAAATATGCAATACAGTATATAGCAGCCTTTACAAATGCAAATAACTTTACTTGCATTTTTGATATTTCTCTTATAGTATCGTTGGGACTTGGACATTAGATAACCAACAAGAAGAAATAGCAGAGGCATTATCTCCAAAACTAACTATTGCTTTTTTTGTCAGCTTTATCCACATCAACCTGTATTAAGAAAACATTCAAAGGCAGAAAGGATATAAAAGATGTATTCCCGTTTTTATTGACAACATATTCGTAAAAATAGTCAAGCATTCTTTTCTAACATGCCATTTCCATTTTTATAGCATCCAATAAATAGATTGCAAGTTGGAAACAAGTCAAGGTATCTTGTTTTTGTATATCTAAATCGCTAATCTCCTTTTTTATCTTCTCAATTTTTTCGGTTTGGTCTTTAATTGCAAATTTGATACCGCCATATC
>JADDOW010000104.1 GCA_016782225.1 Nitrososphaeraceae archaeon | reverse complement strand
TGACAAAACAAGGAAAAGATTTATCCATTTTCCTGTGACATTTTTGCTGCCGTTTACTTGGCTTGTTCCAATTGCCTCTTTATTTGGGAGGTTGTTGTCGTATAGCCCTCTATTCCCACACTTATAGCCAATATTGCCATAGTTGCAATAATCAAATTTCTTTTTGAGCTTTTTGCGCTACTCTGCTTTTTTTGTTCTTCATTGGTCTGTTTCTTTAAGCAATATATTTCACCATTATTTGAGAGGTAAACTAACTAACTCATATCAAATGCCATGTTCACATTATAAATAGACTATATTTTGTTTGTTCTAAATTTTTTTAAATAGTCCATGTTAATCAATACTTTTTATTTGATTATAAAACTTAATTTGATCAGACACTATTCTAATTCGTAGTGTCTCATGGTCAATATTGTTGATATGTCAATAGGTATGTTAATTGGTATGATTTTATCCCCAATTATGATGAAGATTACAAAGAAGCTATACCATCAATATAGAGTAAACAAGATCTTAAACAATCTCGTCAAACATGAATTTAACGGAGAAAAAGAAGGAAATGACAGAGGTGAAACCTTTCGCATTAGTTAATTTTTCACATGTTTTTCTAATGTAATACCATATATTTACATATATTCTAGTTTATCTTATTCTTTCTTTTTTATTATTATCATCATGATTTACCATACAACTTTTTGTAATTCGGTTATGCACAACATATAGAGCCCAAATCAAAATACCTATAGACAACAATTTTAGAGGAATCTGATAATTAGTGAGAAATCCTGTAGCAATTATTCCTGCACCTCCAAATGTGGAAATTATTAAGAATCCAACGGATGAGCAACTTGCACATGTACTAGAGACTATTCCTAAAAGAGAACCAGAAAGCAATGACTTATCTAATCTCACATTAGCATTTCTGATTACATATGCATTCATAGAAAACACAATTGCTAAGAGGGTTGCACTTGTGTTAGTGATTATGAATCCTAATATCGCGTCACCTGGAATATAAAAATATACAATAGGTGAAAAAAACAGCAATTGATCCAACATGTTAAAAAAAATCCAAAACGAAGAAAACACTATTATGGATATCCCAAAATAAAGAATGGGATTTGAAAGATAAACTATTTTAAATGCGGATAGGATTGTATTTCTAAAGTTTTTGGTGTAAGAATGAGTTCTTTTTGTCATCTTTATCTAATTTTCAATCAATTACACTTAAAAAAGACAGAGAACATCAATTTTTTTTCCCATTTTCAAGCTTCTCTATGGCAGCTTGGAAAAAAGGAAACGGTTTTGGACCCTCTATTCTTTGAGGGTTTGAACCATCAGCGTTCATTATCATAAACGATGGTGTTTCTGTAAAGCCTAATGAATTGGCTAGTGCAATATCTTTATCAATGAAAGATTCATATTTTTTACTCTCAAAACAAGAGTTAAATTGACTTATGTCAAGCCCCTGTAATTGTGAAGCAAATTTCCTTAGGTTTTCAGCACTAGCCCACCCAGAGTCTATCGGACCTTGGTTTTTATACAAAATTTTATGGAACTCCCAAAATTTACCTTGGTCGTTTGTGCATTGGGCTGCTAGCGAGGCAGGTTTGGAATCAAATCCTCTAATTGGAAGATGCTTAAATACATAGATAGCCTTGCCTGTTTGAAGATATGTGAAGTTGATTTGTTGTTCAGTATTATCGACATGCCTCTTGCATTGGTGACACTGAAAATCACTAAAGTCTGCAATCACCATTGGGGCAGACACATTTCCATAATATGGCGAACCCTGCCCAATCAGTTTTGATGATGATAATTGACTATTTGTAGAAGAATTATTGGCGTCTTCTTTTGGTTGCGCAAATGCGACAAGAACTGTATCTTGATCATATTCCATAAACACAAACACAAGTGTTAGTGACATCGTTATTGCTAGAGAAAATGAGGATATTAATGCCATATGTGACGAACATAAAAAGTGATAATGATGGTTATTTGTAATTACATTTATTGCTTTTTGTAAGGCATTATTATCATATTGTCTACAATTCATAGTTTATAAAATATTTTAATAACTATAAAACAATTCCCTTTAGACGTTAAGGATTATCTTTAACCATTGTATGTTGTTACCTATGCTTCTTTACAATTCAAAGAAATTCTATCTTTTACAATTGCCCTTTTAATATTCTCTTACCTGCTTCTGTTGTTTGTAAGATGAAATTAAGATTAATGGTTGCTAGTCCTTCATTTGACAACATTGGTGTCTATATTGCGTTTGATGGTTTTGTAGGGTTATAATTATTGATTAAAAGTTTTCCCAAAGTCGTAATACTTACAGAGATCTTGCCTCTTTCCTTTCTTTCTACATCCAATAAACCAAGTGACGCCAACCCTTTAGAGTCTTTTGCCCCTTGTATGTGATAGCTCAACAATGGCTTGCCTAACCCCGATACCTGTTCTAGTTGTTCCAAGCTATCTAATGAGCCACCTGCCACTTCAATAACTTTTAGTATCTTTATCTTTGCGTCAGATACTATTTCGCTATAGCTTAACTTAAGAACAGGCATTAAAATAGGATAAGCGTTATTATGATCCATTCCAAAGGCTTTAACCCCATTTACAAATGATGAGGACAAAGCGGCACATCCCAAAAGTTTCTCTCCCGAACTGACATTTACAAGCACTTGGTGAAATTCTCTAGAATGCATAAGGATTTCGTTAACTCGCTCTAATGTGTCTCGAACAACATTCTCTTCATTGACAAGGTAAAGATTGATAGGCAACCCTAAGACTGACTTAATTTTTTTTGCAAAGTCTTCTGCTTTTGATTTATCATAGTCATAACAGATTATTGCTAATTTGTGTACTGGGAAGCTCTTTATTCCACTAACAATTGTTTCATAATCGTTAGGTCCAAAAGTCGCAATTTGTAGTGTTAAAAATCTTTGCATATTTAATTTGACTACCTGATGTTAACTGCTGTTTCTTTTACAACAATTTTCCTATTACAAATAAAAAGGTTAAGAGGACGATACATTTCCTTTATGCTGGTGTTTGAAAACGGTGTCTGAATCAAAGAATGGACAGTTTACAACATGCTTTCCATCCATCGCGGGCGTAACAGTTATCAATCCGGCCTTTTTCATTGACTGAATATCATTTACATTTTCCAATACTTTTGCCTGAGATGGATCCTTCCATTCTATAAACTGTATGAGCCACATTGGGCTATAGTTTGGGTCATTGGGATTGGCCGCTCCAATTCCTGACTGGAATCCCATAGGGCCTGTTCCATTAATGCCATTTGTAAATTGGAATAAGTCCACCGCAGCATTTCCTACCAGTCGTTCATCTGCGGGAACATTGGGAACACCCATCATGTTGGCAGGCATCTGCGGTGTTGCATCAGTGACGATATAGTAAATAGATTTACCGTCAGGCCCCCATCCGCGATGAGCTACCATTGTTACCACCATGTTTTCAGTATCAATGTCAAGGACTTGGCCTCCACCGTATGCTGTTTCATCTCCTATTGTTTTGTTTTCTTTGACCATCAATGAGCCACCCTCCCATTTGATTGCGGGATGGTTTATGACTATATCAGTCTTATTGATGCTTATTTCGCCTTTCTGTTCCGCATCGGCTATCTGTTGCACTGACGTTAGCTCGCGAGCAGAAGCATTTGAGTTCCATTGCACCATGTTAATTTGCAATAACGGGCTATATCCTTCGTCACCTGGCTTTGCGCCAAATACAGGAACTTGATAACCAAATGGACCTGTTCCATTGACCCCATTTGTAAACACGTATGTATTCCCTTTAGCAGAATCAGGTGTGCTTGCTAATATGGGAGCATAGTTTACCGGAAAACCCGTTTTTTCTGTTAAAAATGCAGCGGTCTTTTCATCGGAGACATCTGTAGCTATAAAAAAGGTATCGCTTCCATTTACATATGATTTGAGCAAAGGAATATCTATTGGAATATTTGCATTTGACAGCTTTAATAAAGATCCAGCAGTATTCTCTTGGGCTTTAACATAAGGGTGAGTAAAGAGCATTGCGCTAAATATTGCAAAAATCATTGTAGCAAACACAATACAAGACCCGGTCTTTCCATTTATCCTAAAATTTGACATTAACAAAAGGTTAACAGATAAGTATAAATCTCAATCCTTTAAGGGTTAAAGAAAATATTTAATGGTCAAGAATTATTGATCCTACAACGAATATCTATACTGTTATAGTTTATATATTCATTAACAAATATCCCATCAGCATTACTGATACCACTATCATACTATTGATGTATTAGCCTTTTTACCAACAGTTAAATCATATCCTTAACTGTTGGACCATCACGATAAATACCACAAATTGATATTTTAGAATATGCAAGGTAAAAAAATTCTTAATCGTAATGCCAAAAGATCTCTAATCAAAGGCCTTGTTACCGGAGTTTTAACAATAATAATTTATTTACTTGTTGTTGTCTTTACAACACCCAATCTTACAGGCATGGATGCAATAAATGCCGCGTTTAGGGTAAACTCAATAATAATAATTGGGCTGGGGATTGGAATTGGTGCACAGATGTTTATATCAACATACAGTAAAGGTTTAGGGTGTAGCATAAACAACAGGAAAGGCATTTTGAGTGGAGGGACAGGAAGCACCGCATTAAGTTCTTTCTTTTCGTTTTTTTCGCTAGTTCCTTTAGGCTGTTGTGGCAGTTGGCTCCTTATTCTGTCCCTTTTGCCTTCCATATTTGGTTCTACGGTATCGGTAATTCTCATAGAGTATTCCAAAACGCTTTCTTATCTTGGTCTTGCAATTGTTTTTGGCTTCACATCTCTATCAGCTTTTAAATTACGTAAAAGATTGCAAGAAGAAAAACGGTTATCGGAGAAGGCAAAAACCGATTCCCAAATCAAAGGGATATGAACATTGTTGGTGAATACAAATGAATAAGAAAATAAAAATAGGAATCATCTCCACTGTTTTCGTTTTCCTAGCTATAGTTACAGTATCCATACTCAATGAACAGGGAATGAATAGGCTTTATTCTGAGCCTACGCAAGATAATCCACAAAGCATAGTCCCTTTGAATCAGATAGTAAGCGGAGGTCCACCTCCTGATGGAATACCGTCAATTGACAGTCCGAAATTCACCACAGTAGACCAGGCCGAGGGTTACATGTCTGATAACGATTTGATACTAGGTGTAAACATCAATGGGGACATCAAAGGATATCCACTACAAATCCTGGTATGGCATGAAATTGTAAATGATAACGTTGGCGGGACTCCCATTGCTGTAACTTATTGCCCTTTATGTTTTACAAATCAGGTATTCAATAGAACAGTTGGTGGGGAAATTCTTGAATTTGGGACAAGTGGCAAACTATACAATAGCAATCTTGTAATGTATGATAGGAATTCCGATTCCCTTTGGAGCCAGGCAATGGCCCAGGGTATTGTGGGTAAATTTGCGGGAGCAAGTCTTGAGAGAATTCCTTTTGATTTGGCATATTGGAAAGACTGGAAGAATCTCTATCCAAATAGCAAGATTCTTTCTAAAGATACGGGAAACATTAGACCATATGGCGCAGACCCCTATGGCGATTACTACACAAACTCGGATATTCTTTTTCCTGTTCCCATTAAGGATGACAGATTAGGATTAAAAGAAATTGTTATCGGAGTTGAAGCGACAGGAAACTATAAAGCATATAAACTAAAAGATATTGAGAATTTCAAGGTGATAAACGACAAAATAAATGATAAACCAATTACAATATGGTCCGCATTTCCGTTTATGGCAAAAATGTTTAATCCAATTGTTGATGCACAAACCTTAACTTTCAGGTATGATGATGAAAGAAAGGCTTTCATAGATAACCAAACAGGAAGTGAATGGAATTTTGATGGCAAGAGCATTAATGGCGCTTTGAGTGGAAAGACATTGTCAAGGTTGCCATTTGACGAGGGGTTTTGGTTTGAATGGGTTGCATTTCATCCAAAAACAGACGTTTATTCTCAATAACAGGTGGTTGGCTCTGTTCACCTAATTGCTTTTCCAAAGATAGTTTGTTATTATGTATATCAATAAGCTACTTGGACCAATTCGTCACTGTCTAATCTACAATTGTATTCCCATAAGGAAAATGTTCATCCAAGTTTCACATATTGTGCATTGTTATTTTGATATTGTACTTTTCATTAGGTGAATGTAGATGATGTTATAATCGAAAGAACTACAAGAACTTGCAGCGTCTGTATAAAAATAGGGTTTACATGAATATGTTTTCATGGTTAGTCAATGTCTTTGCTTATCCGATGGCTAATTTCTTTTCTGCTTAGGCATTATTTTTGGAAACACTTCTCTTTT
>JADDOW010000109.1 GCA_016782225.1 Nitrososphaeraceae archaeon | reverse complement strand
TCCTGTTTCTGTTAATCACAATGGAAATAGGCATCTTCAATCTATAGCTTTTATCGTTAAGTGAACAGAGCCTTGATATCCAATTACATAAAAACTGCAATATTCCCGCATTTTGCAACGAACATGTTGTCTTAGCCAATCCATATTTTAGTCAAATGACCAATTGAGGATCGTCTTAAGGAGTATTGATCCAAAGTAATATCGATAAATAGTTTTAAAATAAATACTGCTTCTCATCAAAACCTAAATTCGGTTATGGATATTTTTTTGCATTGTTTTGTTATAGCTAAAAGGCTGATTAGGTGTTTTTATTTATCGCAAACCATAAAAAAAGGAAGATTTGCTGAATTGGGTTAATCAGGTCATTTGAACTTTTTTTCCTATAACAACACATGGAATTATCATGCCTATGGATAAAATACCACAATATATCCCACTAGAACCCGCAACAAAACTTGAATCAAGCGCTATCAGTAAGACAATCATATTTTTGACCAAAAATTGCGCATCCTCAGACCCATATTGTATTTTTCTTATTTTATTGTAGAAGAGTACTGTGATCGATAACAAAAAAGAAACAAAGAAAATTGAAAATAAGAGTTTATTTGGTAGATAATGGACACCCAAAAGGTAAATTATGGTGAACAAAAGTAAATAGATAATATAAACCCGCTTTAGGTTTAATGGTCTTTCAGCAAGGCTCCTATCATCTTGTTGGGTTTCTCTGGAGCTTAAGAAAGTCAATGTAAATACATGGATAAAGACAGCTATAGCTAAAACTAACAAATTGGTTAATGTTATGTAAGCATAAACAGCATCGGCCGGTTCATTTATGCTGTTTAAGAAATCCATGTTGCTGGAGGCTCCATATATTACATTAAGGGAACGTATTCCACCCATCAAAAATGGCCTGGCCAAACCGTTCTTTAACTTATAATTGTATAATAGTATCATTACCACTAATAATATCGAAATTAACGTAGAGGTAAAGGTTAGCAGTGATGATAAAAACACGCCAGTCCCAAAAAAAAGGACCGATAACAAAACAGCTGTAGATTTTTTAATTTTTCCTGACGAAAGAGGCCTATTTGGCCTCTCCGTTTTGTCTTTGCGGATATCAAATAGATCGTTTGTAACCAACCCTCCAACATAAAGAAAAATAGATGAAAAGACCAGTATAAAAGCATCAAAATAATTTAGGGAAGGTACATTGTTTATTGCAGTGACAAAATAACCTCCCAGAATGTCAGGTGGAACAGTGAATATGTTGGGTATTCTAAACAACTGAAAATAATCTTTAAGCAATGTGTTTTGATATTTTGTCTATGGTTATTTTGAGTATAAGATCTCTTTTAAATACCCATATGAACTTTGAGCTGCTTTAGAAGGATTATCTTTGTATGGATACAATTCCACTGTTATAAACCCATTATATCCTATGTCATTGATGGATTTTACAACATCCTTAAAGTTTATGGATCCAAATCCAGGTATAAGGTGGTTATGTACTTTGTCTTTTATATCAGCCAAGTGGAAATGATGAATGTACTCTGATAGCTTAAAGACCAACTTGGATGGGTCCTCATTGACGCAGACAAAATGGCCTATATCAAAATTAAGGCCAATGTAGTCTGAATCAAAATCTTTAATGAATTGCAAAAATTCACTAGAATTTTCAAGCAATAGTCCAGGTTCAGGCTCAACCAAGATTTTTACTTTTTCTTCTTCTGCAAAGGGCAAAACATTGTTGATGCCATCTTTAAAAACTCTTAGATACTCACCTCTATTGTCAGGATATTCTACAGGGCCACCCGGTTCAATTGAAATATTTTTTGCTCCAAGTTGGTTTGCCAATTTCAAACAATTAATAGTGTGGTCGATCCGAATTTTTCTGTAGCCCTGATTTGCCTCAATCCAAGATGGATGGTATGTGTCCTTAATCCCAAAAAGAGTAAAGGCATTGAGGTTTGAGATTTCTAACCGGTTGTTTGCTAAATCTTTTTTTATTTCTGTTATTTTGTCCTCACTCAAGGGCAATGGGAATGCATGCGGGACATCGCATAAAATCTCCACTCCATCATAACCTATTTGTGATATATCCAAAATAGAATCGGATAGGGAATAATTGGTATACGCATTAGAGCTGAAAGCAAGCTTCATAAAAAAAACTTGGTTTTTCTATTTAAATAGTTATGCAATTAATCCAGAAAAAACCGTACAGATGCCATATAACAAAATCATAACCTCCATGTGAATTTGTCAGATTGTCGATAGTAATCATATGCATTATAAAACGTAACCTTTTCTATATCCTCTCTTTTGCAATTGTTTTTACGCATCTCCCTTGCAGTTAAGGGCACACTCAGTGGGTCAGAAATCCCCCAATCAGCAGCGCTATTGACCATTATCTTATCACCACCATACCTATTAACAATGTCTATGACCCTACCAGGGGATAATTTCGTACGCGGATAGACAGATAACCCTGCCCAAGCGCCCCAGCTCAATGTTTTTTGTATTGTTTCTTCTGTGTTATGGTCAATCAAAATTTTATCGAAATTATATTTATTTTCATTGAAAATTCTCTCCATTTTATCCATTGCTTTGGGCTTATCCAGATGAGGTAGATGAATCATTGCCAACATATTTTTATTATTGCATATCTCCAATTGTTTTACAAAAATTTCCTCTTCCAATTCATTAATTAAATTATAACCAATTTCACCAACTGCTACAACTCTTTCCCTATCCAAAAACCTTTTTTCCATAGTGTCGGTCGCTTCAAAAGCAAGTGGGCGAGCAACAGATTCCTTGGGATTAACTGAAATGCAAACAAATTGCTCTATTCCAAATTCTTTTGCCCTCTTAGTCTCATATGAGATCATGTGTTCCCAATAATCAACAAATGTTCCAACATTTGTCCTTTGGGATCCCAACCAAAAAGAGGGCTGAACAATAACCTCAATTCCCGATAGAGACATCCTCTCATAATCATCAGTTGTCCTTGAGTACATGTGGATATGGGGATCAAAAAACCTAGACATAATACAGAATAAATAAATGAATAAATAATATATTTAAATTTAGTTATAAAGAAATTTCTCTAAGTTAACTAAAATAATATTGATTGATTATGGCAATTTTTTATTAGTTTTTTCACATCCAAAGCGTAAAACCATTGCAAAAAAATATCAATTACTCATGCAATGAAAAATCATATAGTATAACAAATAAAGATACATAAAAAGTTCTAACTTAATGATTAATCATAGGGTAACAAAAAATTATTCCGTTTATATTCACTATAACCAAAATTATTTTTATTATTGTTTCCAACAAATCAAAATATACATCATCTTAACCATATTGAATAGATATGTAGATTGTATTTTGGTATCACTGATAAAACCAAAAGCGCCATGTAAAGTTAACATATACAAGTTTGAGTCGGATAACGGTGCAATACTATATTCAAAGCGATTTTATAATGAGTATTAATTGAATAACTTGCGTATAGATGGTTAGTTTATATCATTCAAACATAGACAGCATTGCCCAGGCCGATATAGTAATAATTGGCGTACCAGATGAATCAAAGTCCCATGCTAGGAGAAAAGGCACAAGTAAAGGTCCAGACATAATTCGTATTGCTTCAAACGAATCGGATTTTTTTGAAAGAAATGGAAAAATCATCCCTATCTGTCCTATGCGCGGTTGTTTTGATAGTAAAAAAATACTTGATTATGGAAACATAAAGAGGGAAAACCTTTACCAACTAATCTTTGATCTAGTTTCATCAAAAAAAATACCCATTATTTTAGGGGGAGATCACTCTATTACCACGATTGCCTTAAAAGCAATTGAGGATTTTTTTGGCAAGGTGGGCTTGATCTATTTTGATGCACACCCAGATTTTGTATCGTCTACGACTGATTATTATGGCTCAGTCATAACAGATTCCATCAAATGTATAGATTTTGGCCAAAGCATGATGATAGGCATCAGATCAGCTGAACCTGAAGAACTAGTAAACGCAGGCAAAACAAATCTAGAGCTTGTTACCCCTATTGATGTTAATGAACTTGGAATATCAAAAATTGCTGATAGGGTCAAATCCAAAGACAATAAAGGCAAAAGGTATATTTCAATTGACCTCGATTGCCTGGATCCTGCTTTTGCACCTGGAGTTTCCGTACCATCGCCGTGCGGTCTTTCCAGTATAGATTTGATATGTCTTTTGAAACTAGCAATTTCCTCTGGAATTGTTGGACTTGATATTGTAGAGTTTTCACCAGATTTTGATATCAATAACATAACAGCTTCTTTGGTTGCCAGGATTTTATTAGAGTCGATAGCATCCATCAAAACGTCCAGAATATAAAAACAACAACAAATATTAATTGTGTTTAAGAAATACTGGTTTAAATTATCCAATAATTATAGATTTACCATATAAAAAAATTGATAGTTTATGGATGCAGCTATATTTTACGGTCCGAATGATATACAAATAAAGGATATAGATTTGAGAGAGAAAAAGTCAAATGATAATTGCCTTCTAAAAGTATTATCGTGTTCGGTCTGTAGCTATGATGTCAGGACCTTTAGAAACGGACACTTTAAAGTTACTCCACCAATGATTTTGGGACATGAAATCTGCGCTGAAATGGTTGAAGAGTATCAGGGAAAAAACTTTAGTATTAAACCTAAAACAAGGGTATCAGTTTATCCAATTCTGCCTTGTTTTACTTGCTGGTATTGCAATAATAAAAATTATAATTTATGTATAAATTTAAAGGAATTAGGGTCCACTATTGATGGAGGGTTTGCAGAGTACCTACTAATTCCCAAAATGATTTTTGATATTGGTGGCGCTGTTCCTGTATTAGATAACATTTCAAATGAAGAGGCCGCCCTAATCGAACCTTTGGCTTGCTGTTTAAACAGCATAAATCAGATAAAAAACCTTGACTTTGATTCTGTGATAATACTGGGGGATGGGCCCATTGGAATAATGCAACTAATGTTGTTAAAGAGATTTTTTAAGGTAAACATAACCATGATGGGAAAAATAAAACACAGACTAGATTTAGCTAAAAAACTAGGAGCAGAGATGACCATTTTAATTGATAATGAAAACAATTTTGAAAAATACAGGGAATCAATAAAAAATGCCAATAACGGATTTTCTCCTAATATTATATTTGTATCAAACAATAATCCCAATTCCTTGAATCTGGCACTAAAAATGGCTAACAAAAATGGGAAAATAGTTTTATTTTCAGGAATAAAAAACGAAAATACAAAAAATAAAAATACATTTACCATAGATCCCAACTTTATCCACTATAATCAAATCTCTATTTTCGGTAGTTTTAGTTCTACACCAAATAACATGATTGAAGCTATGAATCTGGTTAGTTCCAAAGAAATTGATATGAAGAATTTGGTGACCCACACCTTTTCACTTACCGAATTAAAAGAAGCCCTTATCACGGCAGAATCCTTTAAAGGATTCAAATCCATAATTAACAATTTTAGCTAATACAAATATAACCAAAGATAATTATTATTATTATTATTGCATTTATTGATAATAGATTGTATCTCAGATTACCAATGAAATTTATTTTTCCAATGCAAAATAATTGTGAAAGGAAAAAACTTTGTATCTATATGCATTTACCAGACCCAGGTCAATGATTATTTATATGGCCTTGCAAAATATTTTCGTACATATGGCCTATACAGATAATAAATTATTATTGCATTTACAACAAGCCCAACAATAGAAAAAACATTTCCATTTACCATGTTAAGTAAATAACCTGCAGCACCAAATCCTGACAATATCAAAAGCAATGACCATGACCAACCCTTTCTCTTATACAATCCAAATGAAACAAGAATTGAAATAGTACCAAGAATTAACAAAAATGCAGGACCCATTAGTGCAAGTGGTCCATGGGAAATCAAAACAATAAAAGAAAAAATCGACATTGTTAATAAAACTAATCCACTAATAATAGTCAATATGATGATAATTACAATACCCTTAGGGATTTTTCTACCAGTTGCTTTCATATGCCAAGATAGGTAATGTTGTGAGGATATTATAACTCTATAAAAAATTTTATTTACCTTTAGTTTGGTTTTTTTTATTCCAATAACAATTTTCAGCGTAATAGATTAATGTATTGCCATTATTGAAGTATTATAGTATGGCATTTTTATCATACAATAGTTTTTATTACAAAAGTAAAGATGACATCAAGAACCTATCACCGATTTTCTGATTTGAAAATACTTAACAGCATTTAAAATATATGTCAAGGAAAAATGTATATTGTTTATTGTATTTGCATTATTAGTTAAGTAATATTTCATACTAAATGAAAAAAGAAGTCAATAACTGTAAAAAAACTATCTGCAAGAATATCAAAAAAATTAATTATAAAATTGGAATGAAGAAAAAATACAAAAGTGAAACGGCACTGTTAACTTAACGATAAATCTATAGCTTGAA
>JADDOW010000053.1 GCA_016782225.1 Nitrososphaeraceae archaeon | reverse complement strand
TTGGTTATCTCGGTGACGTAACTGAGCTTGATTCCCCTTTATTTGAACACGGCCATCATTTTTTCCCTTATGGCGTCAGTTTCGATGATGACGGATGGCGCGGTATAGATTATTACGGCATCCATCTTTGTCTTTGCCCTGTCTATGAACCCCAAAAGCACGTCGTTTGCGTTGCCTGAGCCATGGTAAACCTTGGTAAACGCATCATTGAAATTGCCTGTTCGTAATGGAGTTGATGATGATAGATCTGAATCTGTTTCTATTGATTCAATGGGATTGGTTTTATTGTTATCTATATTATAAGAAACTAGAACAGAACCTTCCAATCGTTGTCATGACATACATTTTGTTTACATAATACATTAGGGCCTGATACTATATAACTTGCTACTGTAGTTTGAGAATTGTGTATAACTTACCACACGATAAACGCAGAGTCATACCAAGAATAGTGTAATAATCACCCTTACAATAGAGGGTATTCTGAAATACTGGAGTTGTCAAGCGAAGTAAGGTAGATTAACATTTTTAAAACAAGTTCAGAGAATCAGACAACCCTAAAATACAAATGATGATAGTGGATGGATTGTCAACATACCATGACAAGGGCATCGAAGCAATAACCGAGTCAATCAGGATGACAAATATTGAAAAAGTAAAGGCACATGGCCTAAGATTGATAAATGGATTTGGAGACTAGAATGGTCTTTAATAGCCACTAGCCACCCTAATCAAGTTAAAAGAACCTATTTTTTAATTTATGTTATTATTATAGTTTTATTGATAATCTAACAATGAAATGGTCATGCAATAAAAGCGGGGTTAGGACTATATTGCAAGACCCTGGTTGTCAGAATCACTATTCAAGTAGCTTGTTATAGCAAGATACAGACAGGTCAATAAAACTTAAGTTTTTGTTTAAATCTTATATAGAATAATTTCTTTACTACCAATGGCTTTTGATAGATTCAACTTATGTCTTGACCAACCGAAGACTTGACAAAGCCCGGATAAAGTATAATATAAGAATACCATAAATACCAATACAGTGCCGATAATTTCAGAAGTTGAAGCACATCTTTTGGGTGGTATGAAATTTGACCTACAGCAAGAAAGTTGAATTAAAATACATAAAAAGTATCTTTAGGGTTTTGACAGGTTTTAAATACCATAATACACCAAAACTTATATAGAAGATTATCCAATATAAGGCGATGACAAATAAATCAGATAATACAGCAAATTCAACAAGCAACAGCAACAGCAACCAAAACTCTAACGATTTCACTCAATCATTAAACAGGTCACTTGACCAAACCAAGGACAACATCAACAGGTCGATAGACGAATCAAGAAACCAAATCCCACGTTACAACAACATTGTCAACAGTTACCAGGAACAATCACTTCAAACAGCTCAAGAGATTTCAGAACAATACATCGAGTCCCAAAAAGCGGTGATTAGCTCACTCCAGTCAGCATGGAGACCATACAGTGAAAGCTTTAACGGCATGGTCACAAG
>JADDOW010000016.1 GCA_016782225.1 Nitrososphaeraceae archaeon | reverse complement strand
GGTGAAGGCGGCGAAGGCGAGTAACTAACAACAATAACTAAGAAAACCTAGGCAGTAAAATTAGATTATAAAAATAATCTATTTTTTTTTATTTGTTTTAAAAATATTATTATTACATTTAGTTTCTGTTTGTATTAATATTTAATTTGCAAAATTTTATAGTCATTATAGTAGTAAGACTAGCATAATAAACCATCCATTAATATTAAATAATGTAATAAAGGAGCAACTCTACAATACAGCAAAAATATGCAATGTCATTAAGTAGTATTTACAGATATTATAATTTTGAATGCCAAAAAAATGGGTAGTGTTTTTGGTGATCGTCGTGGTCTTTATCTTTGTTGTCTACTTCCGAAAACTATTTGCGCTACATTAACGCGATTGCAAAAGGCCCAAAACGTTAGCATCGATTACATTGGTCCCTAGCAATTCTATTCCTGTCGGGGCCATGAAAAGTATTCCAAACAAGAACCTCAGCAAAGCAACAATGACAATTATAGCAACTATGACTATTATTATAGTCCACAATGTTCCAAGCATTTTCTCATATTGAGTTCCTCAGCATTGTATATTAAAACTGGGTCAGAATAATCAATAATTAAGTTATGTGTTTTTTATCAATGACCTTTTCCTTCTCCCCATATGATTTGCCAAATAGTTTTGGATCAAATGCCAAATCCAGAATCAGCATTTGCAAAAACTGTATGCCCATATACACATTTGTTTTTCTTCTTTATCGTATTTTAGCGTACACGGTAGTATAATATCTATTGAAGAATTACGCTATTTTTGCTGTTTTTGGTATTTTGACTAAATGATTCTTTTATAACCTTTGCCAAATTCAGTAAAATTATTTTATTTTGGCTATTGAAATAGGTGATCTGGGGATGTTGATTGTGCCGCTTCTACCGATTCAGAGGACATCCCACCCGATCCGGTGGTGTTTGCTGTTGCATTTGTTGTGAGGTTGTTATTTGTGGTTGATTGTGCCGCTTCTACCGATTCAGAGGACATCCCACCCGATCCGGTGGTGTTTGCTGTTGCATTTGTTGTGAGGTTGTTATTTGTGTTTGATTGTGCCGCTTCTACCGATTCAGAGGACATCCCACCCGATCCGGTGGTGTTTGCTGTGGGGTTAGTAGTTGTATTTTGAGCTATTGACATAGGTGCTGTCGAGATCAATATTATGGTTGATAGTAAAATCCAGACTAAGGTTTTCATATGCTTTTTAACAATTTGGAGTATAAAAATAGTTATATTGTCTTGGAGGCGCTGTTAACTTAAAGAAAATCCTATAGCTGAAGATGCCCTATCTATTCCATGGTTAACAAAAGAAACAGGACACCCTCAGAACACATCGGCTATGGGTTGTACTTGTACTTCCTTGGTTTGTCCTGTAGGAACACCTCCAAAGCATTATCGTTTTTGCACATAGTCAAAAGAAGCCATGTTGCAGTATGGAAATGGATACAGAGGCACAAACCAAAGAAAATCGGGAGAAAGACAGCAAGAATATCCGAATTCATAATCGATGAAACCATCATCAAGATTGGCTCCGGATATGTGTGGTTATGGGTTGCGATAGAGCCTGAAAACAAGAGAATTTTGGCAGTAAACATATCCAAGGAGAGAAACATGCTTATGGCGGAGAGATTCATTTCGGGCTTGGTCAAGAATAATGGAAATCATTCGGTTTCCACAGATGGAGGTACCTGGTATCCCCAAGCTTGTAGGTTCCTTAACCTCGGCCACCACATACATTCCTCCAATGAGAAGAGTCTGATTGAGAGAACAATGCAGTACATCAAGGACAGGACTGAATGCTTTGATGACTATTTTCCATGCAAAAGGAAGAAATGCAAACTAAAGCATGTACAAAACTGGTTGAATCTATTTGCATATCAACACAATAAGGAAATAAGGGCTTAAGTTAACACCGCCGTCTTGGATAGCCCAAAAGACGGATTTTTCTGTTCTCTTTAAAAATATAATATATTTTGTTGATTACAAACAAATTACTTTGTTCTAATCTTGGTGAGATTTGTCAGGTGATTAGATGTTGTGTATTTAAAAGATGTAATTTCCACAAACGAAAACTGCATATAGGAAATAGCAATGTTTTAGATAATACAGAGCATTTTTGTCCAAATCTTTGGTTAAACCTGATAGATAGTGAAAAAGAGTGCATTTCAAAGAATTATTGCTTAATTTCGCCCCAAAATAAAGCGAATATTATTTTTTGCTCTACCTCAAGTTATAAAACTAAAGGGCATATTAGCTAAGGTGTTTTTTATAAGACATATTTGAAAAAATTTCGAAAGTTTGATTTGGTGTGTGATAAAACATACTCCAATAACCACTCATTTGGAGAATACTCAAATATCATGCAGTATTAGCTAACTTATTTACGACGATAAATCGAAATGTACTGTTTAGGAAATCATTGAACTGTCAAACTTGTTTTATTTCTTTATTGATTTTATCGATAATCTGATTTAATTCTTTGGTGTGTTTTCCATCCCAATAAACTCTTTTGCAAATTGAACACTTAAAAAAAATATTTGCGTTTTCAAAAACTTTTTTGGGAACAATGTCTGCTAATGATGACTTTTGAGCTTTATCCAATGTTTTATTGCACAATGAACATCTGGTATTTTCATTTGGAACTGAAAGAACATGGTTAATGTTTGATTCCTTCATGATGATGATTAAAGTTTCTAATTCATTATCTGATATAATGGGAAAACTTGGAATGTTTAATTTGGTTAATCTTTTGTATAGCTGTTTGTCCCTTGTTAAAATAATTCTCTTCCTGTCTGAGAACCTATTGATTATCTCATTGTCATCAGTATTTGCTAAATACTCGGTATCAAAACCAAATATTCTCAATTTCTTTGCAACTTTCCCGAGCATTGCATCTGCTATAAATTTTGGATATATCTATAATTAACAATATCACTAAAATTTAACTTATTTTATCGACTTTGAGACAATGGAACCAAAAAAGGCTTACAGTTTTTATTTATATGTTGCCTAAATTTTTTATTTGGTGAAAAAAGACCTTAAAAAGTCTTTATCATCAAACATGTGACAACATGCTATGCAGCATGCATATGATCCAATTTTCAAATAAGATAAAAAAAGGAAATTGGTCTAATGCCATTTTTATTTATGGTGCCTGTTTATCAGCATAAGAAGTAACCTAATATCCTTTGTCTCTTATTTAATTAGGTAAAATCAAAAACTTAATTTGGAATAAGAAGGCGAATACAAATATTTTATAGAATTAACCGCCGCTACCGCCAACCCCACCAGCTGTTGTTTCGACTTCTAAATCTTGTAATTCCCTGTCTGTATCTGATTTTGATTTTGTGATTGGCTTTAACATTTCCTTTTTTAATTCCTCTGAATTTTTGACCTCATCAATATCCTTTTTTACTTCCTCTTCCTGGATTGGCTTTAACATATCCTCTTTTGATTGGTCTCTATTTTCTTTATCCATATTAAATTAATATGTACAGATAGTATAAATAAGCATAGGATTATAGCATACAAAATAAAGTCAAGCATGGATTATCTTTGTTTGTTATTTTACTCTCCAATGGCCTGAAAATAGCAAAGCATTCCCATTTTAGCATTTAGTTTTTATAGTCTTTATTAGCTTTTTTTATTATCTAATTTGTATGATATAAAGACTGACAGTATGAGAAAAGACAGTTGAATATGCCAATACATCACTATCTATTATCCTTAAACAGAAATAAAGGGTAAACATTGGTGTTGAAGTAAATAAATCAATGTTTTTCCTTGCAGAATATTAATTTGATTAGTTTGTGTAAGGTGTGCCTGTTGCATTGATGTAAAATTTTATGCAAAAATATGTTATTTAATTTGTTCAATATTGATGATATCTGCAACAAGTTATTTTGCACTGAACATAAATAAATTATACGCCTACTTTAGTATTTAGCCATGCGTATGATCTATAGAATTAACAAAAAGATAAAGTAGCAATAGATTATAACATTTTATGTAGTTTTTCTTCTTCTTCTTCTTCTTCTGAGAACTAAATGATATGTTTAAACCAGACCTGATTAAATGAATAGATAACAATAAAGGAGTCCAGGTGAAGGAACTTGAAATATTATGTTGGATGCTCTGGGTGGCGAAACCAACCATGGACCAAAGACTTTTATCCTGTTGGCCTAGATTCCAAATATTTTCTATCATATTATTCTAAAGTTTTTGATTTTGTACATGTTGATTTAAGCGATAGTTCTTTTCTTCCCAGCTCTGTAACATTAAAGAATTGGTTTAGAGAAACACCAGATGGTTTTCGTTTTAGCTTAAAAATGCCTCAGTCTGTTGTAGAAAAGAGACACAGCGGAGATGCAATAAAAGGTATTGGGGACTTTTTGGAATATTGGGCGCCCTTAGAAGAGAAAACTCTGTGTGTTGTCATATCTCCTCCAAAGTCAATATCATTAGCTAATGGTGGAAGGGAATGGCTTGAAAATACATTAAATGAATGTACTTACCATGGGTATTCGGTTGTTTTTGAATTTAATCATTCTTCATGGTATCAAGATTTGACTTATAATGTACTTAGAAGGTATAAGTCTGTTTTCGCTTGGTCTAATGCTGAGTACAAATCCTATTATCCTGCGGTTACTTCGGATTTTGTTTTTCTTAAACTGTCTGGCAGCGCATTTGAAAAAAACTATAATGAATCTGGATGGATCAATCTAATAAAGCAAAAGGAGAAGGAACTATTCTCAACAAGAACAGGCGAAAAAGGTATTGATTTTGCGGTTATAGTTGCAGATGCTCCTTCCAAAATAAACTCTATTCTTAGTTTGTTGGATTTGCAAGAGAAAAAATGGTACAGACCCCAAACTCAGTTGCCGTTACATTGGAGTGGAAGAGTGATAATGCATGTTGATATGAATGCGTTTTTTCCAGCATGTGAGGAAATTAGGGACCCGTCACTTAAGGGAAAACCTCATGCTGTAATAATGACCCCTGAAAAAGAGGGCACAATAACAAGGGGGGCCGTAGCTTCTTGTTCGTATGAAGCCAGAAGATATGGTGTTAGGTCTGCAATGTCTTTAATAAAAGCCAAGGAACTGTGTCCTGGTCTTAGCTTAAAACCAGTAGACAAGCACTACTATAGCGAAATATCTCGCCAAGTGATGGTATTGTTAGAAGAATATGCCGATGTTTTAGAGCAAACTAGCATTGATGAGGCATATATGGATTGTACAAGTAAGGTTATTCGGCAGCAGCAGCAGCAGCAGCAGCATAAATCTACTGTAAATTGCCCTGACCTGCTTAATGAAGAAAAAGAAAAAGAACTGGGAACAGTTGAAAACCCTGATATAGATACAAATTTTTCAGTAGAGGCATATGCCCAAAAAATAAAAGATTCAATAAAACAACAGTGCAGTGGACTCTTGTGTTCAATAGGTGTCGCACCTACCAAATCAGCCGCAAAGATTGCATCCGATTTTAAAAAACCAGATGGCTTGACAGTTGTTTATTCTCAAAATCTTTTACAGTTTTTAGGACCCTTAGAAGTAGATAGGGTCGCAGGTATCGGAATAAAAACGTCTCAGACCCTCAAAGAAATGGGAATTAAAACAATAGGACAGTTAGCAAAATGTGATGTGCAAAAACTAATTGCTACATTCGGAAAAAAGAATGGATTGTGGATGTGGCATGTAGCCAATGGCGAAGAGAATGAGCCGGTGTTGCCTAGAGAGGATAACCTGTCTTTAAGCACGGAACAAACATTGCAGAATCCAACTAAAGATAAGGGGGTAATATTGGGATATTTTCTAAATGATTTAGTTGATGATGTTTATGGAAGGGTCAAAAGAAGAGGATATGAATTTAAAACAGTGGGCATTAAGCTAATGAAAACAGACTTTACTGTAGAAACAAGGGAAACAACGTTTCCCACCTATCAGGATAACAAAGAAAGTATTGTTGGTGTGTTGGAGCCGCTGTTGGAAAAGTTTAACCTGGGTATTATGGATAAAAATAAAGGATATGGTAAAAACGACCTGACCCTCATACGTAAACTGGGAATAAAGGTTTCTAATCTGTCCAAAAAAGATAAGGGGAAATTTACTTCTCAAAAGACTTTGTTTGATTATCTGTAGCCAAACTCCGAATTGGGTTTTTTTGTTAATGATGGTTACTCAATAATGCATCAAAACCAACTAGACTTCTTTATGGTTGGAATGCACAGACCAATCGTTAAAGATGACACTTTAGCCGATAAAGGCACTACAGAATTATGATTAGGGTGTAAATTTATTTTTAATGTTGCAAATGTTGTGTGAGGCTTTTGCCTAAAGAGACTTTGATTAGTGTGCTGTTTATTATTATTAGTGCTGAAAAGAAAAAAAAGAGGGTTTACTCTTGTCCTATTGCGTTGCTGCCAGTATTGAGATTCAATTGCGCTGCTACGTTGTTGCAGTCTAATGCTGTTATTACTACAGTTCCAGCGTTTACACATTGTGAGTCTTGTGAGCTAAATTGTGATTGTTCGATTTCTTGTTCTGCTTCGTTTCCGCTGCTTTTGTGTT
>JADDOW010000031.1 GCA_016782225.1 Nitrososphaeraceae archaeon | reverse complement strand
CTTGTTGTTGTTGTGCCACCTGCTGTGCCAGTTGGGTTATGGCCTGGTTGGCATTGCCCCCTGTGGATGCGATTTGCAGAGCTAACTGTTGGATTGTCTGCTGTATTTCTGTTTGGGAAGTGCCGGTTAGTTTTGCCACCTGCTGGGCAACCTGGGTTATCTGCTGGTTTGCATTGCCTCCGATAGATATTTGGATAGCTATTTGGACTATTGCCTGTGTTACCGATGTGCCTTTAGATACCTGCTGGGCAACTTGAGTAATGGCTTGGTTTGCATTTGCACCACAGTTAGATGCCTGTTGCTTTGCAATTTGGGCTATTGCCTGTGATATAGAAGTGCCTTTAGCTACCTGTTTGGCCAGCTGGTTTATGGCCTGGTTGGCATTGCCTCCTTTATCTGCGATTTGCAGAGCTAACTGTTGGATTGTCTGCTTTACCGCTGCCTGGGAAACACCAGTTTGTTTTGCCACCTGCTGGGCCACTTGGGTGATTTTCTGGTTGGCATTGCCTCCAACAGCCACCTGGACAGCTATTTGAGTAATGGCTGGGTTTGCATTTGCACAACTGCCTGTTGTTTGTTGTTTTGCAATCTGGGATATTGATTGGGATATTGCAACCTGCTGGGCAAGTTGGGTTATGACTTGTTTGGCATTGACTCCTGTGGATGCGGTTTGCAGAGCTAACTGTTGGATTGTCTGCTGTACCGCTGCCTGGGATGTACCTGTTTGTTTTGCCACCTGCTGGGCTATCTGGGATATCTGCTGGTTTGCATTGCCCCCAACAGCCACCTGGACAGCAACTTGGACTATTGCCTGTGTTACAGATGTGCCTTTAGACACCTGCTGGGCAACTTGGGTAATGGCTTGGTTTGCATTTGCACCACCACCCCCAGCTGCCTGCTGTTGTGCAATCTGGGCTATTGATTGTGACACGGCAGCTGTTGTACTTCCTGGCTTTGCCACCTGCTGTGCCAGTTGGGTTATGGCCTGGTTGGCATTGCCACCTTTGTCTGCAATTTGTTTAGACAACTGTTGTATTGTCTGCTTTACCGCGGCTTGGGAAACACCAGTTTGTTTTGCCACCTGCTGGGCAACCTGGGTTATCTGTCTGTCAGTTTGCCCATAGGCATCAGGCAGTATTGCAATGGAAATATAAAATATACTAAGTAAAATCATTGTTACAGTAAATGAGAAAATTCCTATTTTAGATGAAGATTTTGTAAAATTTAAATCCATCACCGTTAGTTACTACAGCTAATATATTAATATATTCAGAATATTATGGAAACAGAATCACAAGTTAAAAGAAGACTGGACCAAAGATGGATAGTAGTAAGAATTACTTTCTGTTGATACTAACACAATCAATTTGTATCACAAAATTAGGCTTGTTTTATTTGTAATAACGCGGTATTAATTCTCACATCAGATGAGGAATTACACAAATATCTTAATCAAATGTAATGGTAGCGAAAAAGGTTGAAATCGTCTTCTCCATTACTGAGGTGTTTGATGTATACGTTGGGTCAAAATTAGCATGAACAAGAACCAACAAGGTGAAGGCCAAAATATATTGCGTACAACATTCAGAGAAGTTTCAGATTATTCAGTCCAATTTGGGCCCATATATTCACTAATGTATTGCAGCTGACGGGAATACAGAACATATATCAAAAAAATGACGAGGCCAATGTGTTACAGTATTTTCATGTTTCCTAATTGCTTTTCCATATACCTCAATGTACGGAATAGGGTTAATACTGATGAGATCAGTTTTTCGTTATATATGGAAAGCCTTGATGAACTGTTTGAAAACACGCGTCAAAACATGCAATCAAACATCAATACAAATAGTAATATCATTAATATTCAAAGCAGCAGTCAAAGCACAGGTGCATTTGATATTGATGGCCATAATGTAGATTATTCTGGAAAAATTACAACAGCAGAATTTAACCTAAATAGCGGTCAAATCCAAAGAACATATTTTGGCGAATGGAGGTTAAATATTCAGAATCAAAAACTAAATTTTACTGCATCATTTACTATGAATGATCCTAGTAAAAATATCCCCACGTATGAATTTAGAATGGATAACGTACAAGTTAAATCAATACAGATAACTAACCATGATCTAAGATTGGGCATGATTTTAGACTTATCTAGACAATCCCCTTCATGTGGTAAAATAACTACATTAAATAAGATTCCATCTTCACTTTCATTAATAGACAATAAAGTCCTTGTTGTTACTTTTGTAAATTCTGCATTTTCAATAACTGGGATAATTTATGGCAAAGAATAAAAAACATTAACAAATTGAATTCGGCACTATTTCAGAATTCTTTCTCCGTTAAAAATCAGAAAAACAAAATCAACAACAACAAAAAATAGTTTAGAGATGCTATTTAATCTCGGTCATACTATTTTTGATTATCATCATTACATAAAAAGCAAAAAACAATCAGGATGGTCATACTGTAACCAAAATTAAGATATGATACTATGACTGGGAGTGCAATAATCCTAGTCTTTAGATGCAGTATCTTACATTCAGCATATACCCTAATTCAAACAGTCTTGTTTTCACAGCATCATTTATCTTCAAGCAATACGTTAGTTTCAAGGTGAAAGCATTTTCTGTTTGTATTTCAGACGCGTTAATATTAAAAACAGCTCTCCTTGCCACACTACTAGTTGCCGCCTATTTTGGCATCCCGTCATCAATCGACTCATTTGCAATTTCAGCATATGAAGGAGAGAACAAAAAACCACAAACCGAATACATTTCAATCTCAGAAAAAAACAGACATGACAATCCAGAATTGTTGATTAAAGAGATTAGTGATTCCTCACCTGATTCCACCGATCTTGGAACAGAGGCAAAAAACAAGGATAATTGGATTTTCGTCAATCATGATGTATATGGCTCAAGAAACAGCAATCAGACAACAATTGGAAAAGACAATGTAGGCGACCTTCAAATCAAATGGAGACTAAACAACACATTTGAAATTCAGGATGGTCCTTTAATTGTAGAAGATAGGGGTTATGTGCTAGATTATATAGGAAACATCATTGCCTTTGACACAAAGACAGGTAAGAGGATATGGAACACTAGCGCAGGGGGTGGACCCACCATGGGGTTAGCCTACAGCAATGGAGCAGTTTTTGCAAGCACTGCCTCCAATTCCACAATTGTATCAATTAATTCCACAGATGGCAAAATAATATGGAGATCCCAAGAATTAGGGGATCCAAATTTGGGATACAGTGTTGACGCCCCTCCTCTTGTTTGGGGGGACTATGTGATTGCAGGTTCAGGTGGAAGTGGCCTTCCTCCTGGAACTGGAATAGTAAAGGGAAATATCACAGCCCTCAACATAACAAACGGGAATGTAATATGGAACTTTAACACCACAGCTGGAGAATGGGTCGCCCCAGGAAAAACACCACCAAACGGCGGTGCTACAGCATGGTCTGGCGGGTCCATCGATCCAGACACTGGGATATTATATATGCCATTAGGAAGCGCGTCACCTAATTTCAACGCAAGTACAAGGCAAACACCAAATCTTTATTCAAACCACATGGTAGCCGTCAATATAACCAGTGGTAAGATGGTTTGGGCCACACCATTCATAGCCCACAACACTGTCTTGGATATACAAGTGCCTGATACACATGATTGGGACACATCATGGGGAAGCAGCATTTCCAAAGTAAGGATGGAAAACGGTACAGAAAGAAAGATTGTCATAGGTCATGATAAGATGGGAAACGTCATAGCAATGGATGCTTTAACAGGAGAAGAAATATGGTGGAAGACGCTAGGAAACCCACAACGAACCGATATAATCCCCTTGCCTAATGGTAGTGGAATGACATGGTCATATGGTGTATACAACTACCATGCTGTGGATAATGATACCCTTTATATTACTGGTACCAACAGGGGACTGGACTTTTATACCGACGGAATAAGCGGCCATAAAATAGCACCACCTAACACCATAGAGCAAGGATTAAAGAATGGTACAATATATGCGATGGATTTGATTACAGGCGAAACAAAATGGCAAGTACAAACAGAATACCCACCCAGAGTTTCCCCAATAGTTACCAATGGAGTTGTATTTGCAGGGTATATCCCATTTGAGGGAAAGGTAAGGACAGGAGTAATTTTAGCGTTAGATAAAGAAACAGGCGAAAAACTATGGGAACAAAATGTGAATGCCACAATAGGCCCTGTTGGTCCTTCAATAGGAAACGGGTTGTTGTTTGTACCAACTGACAAGGTTCAGGGTTTGCCAAAAGACGAGAGCGTAGGGGGGTCCGTTGTGGCATTTGGAATAGGATAAAACACCAAAACAAGTAATAGGCGAAAATAAACAGAATATTGACAACAAGTATTACATTAACGGTCATATATATTTCGGCATAGTGTCAGCCCCCTTTCTCTTAATACAATGTCCCAAGTTTTCAACAATGCTCTATCCAAACAGAGAAAGAATCTTGGTGCCAGTTTAGGAACTTGCGAAACGGTTGATGCCAAGTAACACCATGTGTGTGTATTTGATGCTTTATCTTGGATACAGACCAAAACTGCAACAAATCAGTCCACTACATACAATCCTCGTGCTTTGGGTATTTTAATGCAAAGAATTATCTTTATTTTGAATTGATATTTGGATTGTTACCTTTAAATCTGCATTCTCAACAATTAGTTTGCCGGCAAATAACCATATCTTCTTTTAGTAGTTGTTCTTTTATATAATATTTATATGAGTGACAAGCAACACAAAAATCCAATTCCCACCGTTGATACCATAATTCAAAGAGACTCTCAAATTCTGTTCGTAAAGAGAAAGAAGGATCCGTTTAAGGATAGGCTGGCATTTCCAGGCGGGTTTGTAAATGAGGGTGAAAAAGTAGAAGATGCAGCAAAAAGAGAAGTTAAGGAAGAGACCTCTTTGGATGTAGATCTTGAATACATTCTTGGCGTTTATTCGGATCCCAACAGGGACCCACGGGGGCATATCATGTCGACAGTGTTTATTGGAAAAATATCTAACAACAGCAATAACACTGAGCCACTAGCGGGGGATGACGCTGCAGCAATAAAGTGGGTAGACATCGAAACGATCGATAGCGAAATGTTTGGGTTTGACCACAAAAAAATATTATTGGATTTCAAAAAATGGAAAAAAAACAAAGAGACCTATTGGTCATCAAAAGATAATAATTAAAAACTAAGCTAAATATACACAATATAAATCAAATATCAATAATATTTTAGATTCTGTTCAATCTTCTGGTGTTATTTTTTTTGGTGTTAAGATTACACCGTATCTGGTTCTGCTGAAACCATATGCGTTGTTAAAACAGCTGATTGGTTTCTACAGTTGATGTTTTTTTGGGTGCTCAGAATGGAGTGTAGATAAACAAGGTGAAAAAACCACGCCTATTTGAAACGCCCATCAAACTAAAACTAATATATAAATTCATGGTATAATAATAGTGTCACATTTCTACTGGAGAAGGTGTGTAGTCCTTGGGCTACCAAATGTTTAAGAATTTACCTTAAATATATCTACCGATGATTCTTATATAAACCTCATATGTTTGGATAGCGTAGTGTAAAACGTAATCTGATGGAAAGTTTTTTGCCTTTGTTTTGTTGCAAAAAGAAGGACAACCAAAAAAAGAAGGAAAAGAGAGATATTGAGAATTTTATAGACAACAACAAGGTTTAATGTTAGCAAAAAAGTTGTTGCTAAAACAACCCTTAATTCAAACAAAGAACAAATAGTTCTTGCCCTGATTCATCAAAAGATTGGTCTTGTGAATGTGAGGCTACATCATATATGGAATATAAAATTTTGATGACACAAAAGAAAAAGATGAAAATTAGATGATCTGTTGGAACTTAAATGTTAGATTAATGAGATGAGCTGCAAAACCTGAAAAAGGTTTCAAGGATAGTGAGACAATTGCACAAGAGGAAGGAGAGAAAAAAATTGAATTCATGGAATCCAATAATAGATTACATTTTAAAGAAAATGAGGATTAAATAAGCAGATTTTGGACACTTCACAATCTCATATTAGACCTATCAGAAAATGTTCAGAAAAGGACATTTTTATGGATGAAGAAACAATGGCCTTGGTTGCCGAACCAAAAATTACTTTGATTGATTCAAAACATACCACCCAAAATAAACACCCATTTTCAATATCCGATAGGGGTTACATAATCAAATTTATAATTTTAATTGTAAAAGCCATTATAAAAGAATTAACTCATGAACATGGTATAGTTATTCATATACCACATGCAAAAATCATCAAAGCAATAGAATCATGTCAATATACAACTTGCATAATAACGGGGAACTTGACAATTAAACATCAATACATATAATCTTCTTTAAAGCATCAGCATCTGCATTTTTAAAGTCAAATACTGAATTTTAACCTTTTCTTTATTTTAAAATCCATTATAAACAACATCTAAGACCAACCTATTTCCATTTCAGCCCAATTTTCATCGATATGTCATCACTATGGTTTCATGTGAAACACCTTTGTGGGCCTTATCTT
>JADDOW010000085.1 GCA_016782225.1 Nitrososphaeraceae archaeon | reverse complement strand
TTATAGAATTTTATATATTATTTTCTCATTATGGTGACTAGACGGTTTTATAAAGGATTAGTAAAGGTGCTTATAAACAAATGAGTTCCCGGCCGATACAAGATATTCTCATTATCAAAACATTCTCATTATCAAAATATAATCCGTTTGTGTATTATGGTTTTTACAAAATAAAAGTTATAGTTAACCTGTAAAAATTTTATTTATGCATGTAATGCCTGAAGACAGATGTAGCATGAAAAAAAGGATCAAATGATAAAAAGGCAAAAATATGAGAAGGAAAGAAGATGGAGTAAGAGATCGAACGCCGTTTATTTTATTTTGTTATTCCGGGTTGGATGGATTATTTTTCTCTAATGTCTCTTCTTCAGATACATCTAACGGTTCTGTTGTATGCGTATTCTTTATGCTTACTTCTTCCTTAACATATGTTGTTTTTATTACTTCAACATCTTCTTTTTTTACTGGTATTGCTATAGTCTCATCAGATGAAACAGGTGTTTGTGGTTCTGTTTGCCCACTCGGTGGCCTGATTTCAATAGTCACTTCCTCATGTGTTACAGGAACCTCAACTGTTTTAGTTTCAGTTATTGGCTCTTTAATTATCGAAGTTTGGTTTTCCTGAGTGCTATTGGATGAATTTGGTTTTTCCCCTGTTACTGACAATAAGGAATCTCTTGAATCTTTTTCTATGTCATCATTTCCTTCCAATTGTATTCCGCCTCCGCTACCTCCTCCACTGTCAATGACCGTGGTGGATTCATATTGTTCTTCAATTGAAGCTGAAGCCGAATCTACTGCATATTTTTTTATTATTTCATCCTCGGAAATCCTGAATCTAAGAATGGAGCCATCATAACTTTCTGCTTGGTCCTGGGGAATTGAGAATTTTTCTTTGTCTATTATGCCCCTTTGAACCAAAACATGACCATCTGTTATCTCTTGTACTTCACCCAAATCTTCATTGTTTAATGCTCTAGCTTCTTTTTTTATAGTATCGTTCCAGTCAATATTAGAACTCATATTTTTAAATAATGAAACATAATATAAATAAAATAGCAATATTCATTATAAAGTAAAAATAATTAAATATTTTATGAGATGTATTGACAAATAATACATATACAATGCCTCGTCATGGATTACATTAGTGAAGAGATGGCAGTAAAAATACCATTTTTTTAATAATTGTATGTTGTAATAATCATAACCAACAAAATATCTGTAAATCCCTGGTAAACTGAATCAGGAATACTAAACACTAACTGCATATTAATACCTAATGCAGATATACGCAATCTCAAAATTGACTATGCGTTTACAAAATGAAAATAACATTCAGATTTTCAATATAGGTTGTAATGTTCATTCTGTTGGTTTAGTAGCAGGAATATCCGTTACCAACCATATATTCAATTTATATAATTGTTTTGAAAATTAATAATAGCGTTAGATTATCAAAATAATGCAACAGACAGAAAGGTTATGTAATGATTTATTTAGTAAACTTATG
>JADDOW010000055.1 GCA_016782225.1 Nitrososphaeraceae archaeon | reverse complement strand
GTCGTGGTGTCTGATGTCGTGGTGTCTGATCCGCTGGTATCGATTTTGGTCATTCCACTCCTGCGAAGTTGCTCCTTTGCGTTCTCATCATCTGTGCCTGTTTGACCCGGTTGGGTTATTGTTTGGTCACTTGGATCTCTCTTTACAGCTGTGGGTTCATGCTCTTTTATTTTTGCGGGGGTCATTGCTTCTTTTTCTCCATATTCATTCAAAGGGTCGCTTGTTCTGTCTTTATTTGTTCCTGCAGCACCCTCTTCAAATTCTCTTTCATCAGTATTTCCATTTGAGTTATCCATAATATTTATTAAAATTAACATAGTATTTAACTAGTTATATTTTATATTTTATTTTTCATATTAAGGTAATTGCAAAAATTGGATTATAAATTTCCATTGAACAGGAAAATAATCATTAAAGTAAACCAAACGCTAATCAATAGATCATAAATACAAAATTTAACTTTATCATGAAAAACTCCGTTACTTTTATACTTTGATCGTAATATTTTTATGTACATGTCAGGCAATATTGGTGATAAGTATAATGATAAAGTCGTTGTAGTTACAGGTTCAAGTAGAGGCATAGGAAAAGCTATTGCCAAAGAATTTGCAAAGAATGGTTATTCAGTAGTATTAAACGCAAGAGATGAAGAAGAGCTAAAACAAGCTTCTAAAGAAATTGAAGACGAAACCAAACAAAATGACAATAACAATAATAGCAAAATTGCTCTAGTAGTAGGCGACATATCTCAAGAGCAAACATCTAAATCACTAATAGAGGAAGCAATTAAAAGATTTGGTAGATTGGATGTATTGGTCAACAATGCAGGAATAAGTGGCACATCCAAGAAAATAAGCGAACTAACCACAGATGATTGGGAAAAGGTTATGGGCATAAACTTGAAAGGTGCTTTTATTTGTACAAGAGATGCATTAAAACATATGCTCAAAAATAACGGCAAAAACAGCCAAAGTTATCCCGATATTAAAAATAACGATAATGGCAATTATTCAATAATAAACATATCCTCTGTTCATGAATCCATTCCACAATCAGAATCAACTCCATACGCTGCCTCAAAAGGAGGAATGATGATGTTAACCAAAACTGTGGCATTGGAAGTGGCTGATAAGGGAATTCGTGTCAATGGTATAGCACCTGGTGCCATAGCTACAGATATGAACAAAGACATGCTTGAGGATGAAGAAAAGAAAAACCAAGAAGAGCAAAATATTCCAATGCATAGAATAGGACAGCCTGAAGAAATAGCTTCTGTTGCACTGTTTTTGGCCTCACCTGCAGCAAGCTACATTACAGGGACAACCATATATGTAGATGGAGGATTGACTCTAACATCCTAGTAATACAGGGTTAGCAAATATTTATAATATAAGAATTAAGCAAGATTTTAAATTTGTATATTTTTTTTTGCATATTATCATAATAACTATCGATGACAAAAATTATTTTATTGTTTCGGTATTTTTAACAAACAAAATGGATTAGCCTTTTTAAAGCATCATATTTGTTTGTTTTATAAAATAATGGGCCCTGTTAACTTAA
>JADDOW010000008.1 GCA_016782225.1 Nitrososphaeraceae archaeon | reverse complement strand
AGTTGGCAATTCGGGGGTTGGCAATTCGGCAGTTGGTGCTACGAATGGCGTATCCTCCTCAGGTGGCGCTCCGCCTGGTGGTGGCGCTCCTTGTGAATATGCCAAATCTAGCACAACAGCAGAGCTTATCATAGCCAATACTGAAATTATGGCTAGAGCCAAAAAAACTGGATATTTATGCATTAAATTCTTTGAGTATTAAGAATTATTATAATTTTATTAACATGATTATATAAAATTATTCTGCTTAATATTTTTGTAGAAATAAACAATAATATAACAATAAAAAAATAATCTAAAACTATTAGAGATTTGTTCTTAGTAAAAATAATAGTAATACTAATAATGATATATTTAGGTCGGCATATACGAGCGAAAATGATTATGAAAACAATGGAAATAATGTAAACGTGGACTGCATCCATGTGCCATTTCTCTTGCAGCAAAGTCCGGCTTAAGAAACCATGGTGAAGAAGAATTATTCAATTATAGGAAGAACTTCAAGAAGGCGAAATAGCTGATAATGTTGATGAAATAAGAGATAATTTGCAAAACGTATTAGACAAAGTTGAAGATAAATGCGAAGATGTTGACTTTATAGGATTTGTTGACTTCGAAGAAGAAGACTTTACAAAGTAACAATATCTATTAAAAACAACCTTCTTTTTTATTGATAAATCCATAAGTTTTGGATAAAATCAATATTAATTGATAAAGATAATAAAATTAATACAAAAATTATTTTAATTCTTTATTTTATTTAACTAAGTTCATATTATTATGTGTAGGTTAAAGATTTAATAATTTTTGCCACCTACTTAAAATATGTCTCTTCTCTCCAAGTCATAGATTCAATTTCTGGAAGGCCAAAAGTAGGCTTCAAAGTCTTACAAGTACAAGTTAAAGTCCATCATTAAAAAGAAGATGGCCATCGATTTGGTAAAGAGAATACTCATATTCCCATAATGCAGGATGCCTGAATGAGCTAAACAGCATTATTGATTTTATTGGATAGCGGCGGTCATGTGGCCGCCATATAGAATATTGTTCTGGTTCAATTGCTGTTCTTTAGTCTATACCCAAATCCAAGATAATCGCCATCACAGCCACCGTTATAATCTCCAAAGGTTTTTCCAATATCTTCTTTAATCCCAATATAGAAATTATAGGTATGACCAAATGCCAAAATTGTTACCATGGCATCAACTCTACCTATATCCGAGAAGGGGTGAATGGTTCACTTAAGAAAATAGGCTACTATTGCAACACCTGCAATATTCATTATGGAATAGACAAAAAACTGTATACGGTAAATGAGAAAATGTATACAGTTTCTAGTATGAAAGGCAACACTTCAATAGTTGCTCAGAACAAAAATATGTTATCTGATAGCCATGATTATTCAAATAATTACAACGAAGTTAATGATTACATAAAATTATTATATGGGCCGAGTCGGATTCGAACCAACGAACCCCGCCACGTCAAGGCGGTATCTTAACCAAGCTAGACCACCGGCCCTCTATTATCCTCATTGTTGTCCTTTAAGATCTTTATAAAATTTGTGATTGCTGCCAATAAGAAAAAGTAGTGGGGTGGATGATACCGAGAAATTAAGATAGTGTAATTGACTGGTCTATTACAATTTGTGACACATCTTTTTTGTCCTCATTGATTGCGTGTGTATATGTCATTCGTTTAACGAATCCCTTGCACCGAATTCGTTTTTTAACCCATACACACTTGCAATTCTTTTTACATCAGTATTAGTAACTTTGCATGATTTGTGGGCTAATTTCAAACAGTAAGGATATCCATTTATGCTATGATAATAAAGCCTATCCACTATATTTTGGATTTCTTTTACAGATAATGATGGATTATTGATTATTTCGATTTTGATTAGGGGCACAAACGGAGACAACCTAACATAAATTTCCACCACATCCACAAGGCCAGCAAGGTTAGAATTGGTATTGGTATTGGGCAAGCTAAAACCAGGATTTGATCCCAATTTATTAAAATAATATATATCAGCAGCTTTTGCGCCATATTCTTTGAACTGATTTTTGGTGTTCGAATTCTTTGAAATGAACAATATCAAGCAATCCTTGTTGTTTTCCTGAAGTAAACTTTGAACTTTATTTGTGTAACGGGAACTTTTATTGTGGAGCATGTTGGATATTATTGATCCGTCAATGCACAAAATATCGGGGTTTTTATCCATATCCACCATTACTAAACTAGACAAATCAATTTCCATAATCATTGCTTCCGAGCTGAGTGAATCACCACTTACCGTGCTAACGCCATAATTCCACCTAGTAGACAGAATCTGGTTAAAAGATGTAACAGCAACAGAATCTATTACAAAAAGGTCTATGCCTTGGTAGGATTTCTTATTCCAACTGCTGTCAATGCCAACGGAAAATGTCTCTCTTTTCTCAGGAAAGTATTCAACCCACCTATCAGAAGCTATTTTTAAAATATCGGGAAAAGAATCATCATGTATTAAGGATAATTTTTTTTCTTTGTTTTTAATTGCGTCAAGGTAAAGATCAGGTAACAACAGTCTATAGACCCGTTTTCAAGCATATTTGTTTTTTTATCCACGGAATACAAAAATGTGACACGGTTTCTTCATATAGGGGCACATCCATTGTCCATATTAATAACAATTAACAAAAAACAAACACAGGAATTTGTGCAAATGCAATTTTTCAGGATTTTAATATAAAATGATAAATAAAGAATTTTATATGAGTTTTAATGGAATCTTCTCCCCTGTCCCCATTCTGCCCTTTCTTGTCCACTGTTACAAGTCTTAATTTATGAAATTCTGTTGGGTGACAACTAAAACAAAAATACTTTTGTTGAGCAATAGGTTTACAAAACCATCACCATCACCGGTTAATCAATGCCAACTTTTTTAAAAAAAACCAAGATTGCATTTCACCACATGTTCCAAATCAACATCCATTGCACCAGCCAACAATAACAATACTATATACATATGAGTCTAACCGCATATTGAATACAAATAGCATTGCCAAAAGTTTCTTTGTCGATATAAAAGTTAAAAGGGCGGAAATAAAAAAAAATAGGCTACAATTTTCGTTATTGTTGTTTTAATGGATATTGCAAGTTAAACACGTGCTCTGAAGCTTGGGCCTGGCTTCCCCTATTTAGAGTGGTTGCAAATGTCCCATTTATAACAAATGAGTTGGGTGTAATTTGCGTTGTGGAAACGGTGTCATTGGAATCCCGTATTAAGGAACCATTTGGATTAAACAAAGAAGTACCCTCTTCGGTCAGTGGCTGCCTATCCCTTAAGGTTATCGTTTGGTTACCTATTATGGTATAAACAGAAGCAAGGGAATCTACAAATCCTTCGGGCTTGACTCCAATGTCAGCCGAAACTAATCTCGCATTGTCAAAATAAACACTATAGCTTAAGGTTTCCAAAATTGCAGCACCCTTATTTGGGTTATGCATATCCAAAGCAATTTGTACAGTTGGTACATCATTTATTGGCAAGATATCCACAGATTTGGCCGATACTGACAAATTTTCATAGTTTGAGCCCACGTCATTTGGGGAGGGTTGGGAGGATGAGGAGACAGGTATAACAGAACTAGCACCACCAGTTTCAGTGTTATTTGAAATGGAGGGTGATGAGGTGGAGGAGGTGGAGGAGGACGGAGAAGACTCTTCTGAGGTGAGAACTCCAGCGTTAACAAAATAAAACACGATCCCAATTATCAATATCACAAAACCAGCAGCATAAACAACCTTAGTATTCATAAATATAAATTATAATTGATCGTGCCTATAAAATGGTTTAGAAAAAAGCAATTCCAAGGTACAACATAACCATAAAAATAGAACTGCCCTGAGTGCGACAAACAAAGAGAACAGCAACTGGGATGCGGAAAGCTATCACAAAGTTTCAAATATCCAGGAATCATGGGCAATAGATTTACGGAAAGGAGAAAAATCACGCATAACGAAATTGTGCTGGATGCAGGTTGTGGGACTGGTCGTGTGACAAAAATAATAGCAGACACAGTAAAAAAAGGCAAAGTTTACGCAGTTGATAAGGATGCCAATATGATAGCAAACGCTAAAAAAAACCTCAAGGATTTTTCAAACATAGTATTCATCAAATCAGATTTGCCGGATATTGATCTGCCGGAAAAAGTGGATTAAGTTTTCTCAAATGCAGTAATACACTGGATTTTGGATCACAGAAAGATATTCACAAAATTCTGGGAATCACTAAAGCAAGATGGAGAACTTTTGATTCAGGGTGGAGGAAAAGGTAACCTCGGTTCCAACCACATCATACTAGAGGAAATCTGAAAAAGCAAAAGGTTCAAACAATATTTTGGGCATTGGAAAAATCCGTGGAATTTTGCAACCCCGACAGCACAATAAAAACAATAAACAATGCAGGATTTAAAGGTGTTAAGGTTTTCCTGACAAAAAGTACAGTCAATTTTGAAAACTACCAGGAATACATATTGTTCATTAAAACTGTTGTGATGAAACCTTATTTATCATATCTGCCATAAGTTGATGATAATGATGATAATGATACCGGAATCAGAAATTCATTTATTGGCGTTTTTTTAGACAAGCTTAAATAACAAGACACAGGAAAGAAAAGAAAAACCAACCGGGATTTACTAAAGAATGATGTGTCAGGCTAAACATCATGGGAAGGAAATGATGCAAAAACAGACAAAAGCAAAATACATCAAAAGAACAGAAAAAGTATTTTTGATATAAACATAATTGATCAGAACAACATAACTACAAAGATATCAAAAAGGTGATTTTAAGAAATAAAACAACCATAAAGCCTAATCCGGAATTTCATTATACAGATAATCCCTTACTGGAGAGATAATTTCATTTAGATATCTAGACGTAGTCATCTTTAGATCCTTTGGGTGGATTTTATTTTGTTCGTAATCTTTTTGAAGTTCATTGTAAGAGTAATAGGACATATTGCCACCGTATTTTGCGGGTCGTTCCACTGTGAATTCGTCGTATTGATGGAAAACGACATGTTTGATAATTTCAAGTATAGGGTTATTAGCTGAAACTCCCAAAGGGCAATAGGCCTTGTTTATCTTATAGAGAATATCCTTTTCAGAATCATGAATTAAAATACTGTTAGAAGGATTACTTTTGCTCATCTTGCTAAAAACTTTAGCATCCTCGCTTTTTATTTCAGGGTTAAATGGAGTGGGCAATGATTCGTTGGTGGTGGTAGTGTTGGTGATGGTGGTGGGGGTTGCATTGATGGAAGGCTTATGGGTAGCAGGTGGGGCAATTACAGGCTCTGATAACCCGGGTAGGAGATGATGATGTACAGAGATAGGAGTTTTCCAATTGAGTTTTGGAAATACCTCTCTAACCAACATATGGATTTTCCTTTGATCGGTTCCAGCCTGAACAATGTCTAAATCAAGTGCTTTTATATCCACAGACTGCATTGACGGATATAGAAGTTGAGAAAAATCCAAGGCATCTTTTTCAGTTCTCCCCATAATGGTTAAAGAGCGGAGTATCCTTGAGAGTGTAATTTGTTTTGAGAAAAGAACAAAATTTTTCCAATAGTCGTCTGTGTCTTCATAGAGATTTGACCCATGGATTATGTTGACACCAGGGCAAAAAAATTTAAAAGCTTTTTCGTAATATTTAGAAATTTTAGATATTAGACTCCAGTCATTATTTAGTTTGTTATTTATATAAGTATGCCAATCGGCCAGAAAAACATTTGATTTAATGCCAGCTTTTATAAAATCATTGATTTTAAAACCTGTAAGTATCAGACTGCCCAGGTGCAATTTTCCGGAAATTTCAAGTCCAATATAGTGTTTGGGCGAAGAGTTAGTTTCAAACAAGGATCTCAGTTCATCTGCAGTAACTACCTCGTCTGTTGGAGGCCTTTGAACAAGAGACATCTTTTCCTCAATATCCATCATAAAAATCTAAACGATAACTGTTATTATAGATTGTTTAGTTTTATAATGCAAAATTGTTAAACATCAATGTCAATCCTTTATTTTTTTTATTTTGTCCAATCTTGCGCTAATAATTTTTTTTGGGAAAAAATCGCCATGCGATCCCAACAAAACAAATGGAGAGGATTTCATATCGTATGCGGAAAATCGAGTTAAACTATTTGAATAGTCAATAGAATGTATATCATCATAGTTTAATCCAATAAATTTTTTTCTCAATCGGTGTTTTTTGTCCATAGAGAAATAAAGATAATTCTCCAAAATGCCCTCCCTTAACCCGGTAGGACATACAAGTAACTCATCAAAACCCAATCGATCCATCAATATTTTAACCACACAACTGCCCGCAGTGATGGTTTTAGATCGCTGTTTATCAATCAATTTTATCTGCAATAACTCTTCTTGAGAGAGTCTTTTGAAAATGTCATTTGAAACATCCATCATTTTTTTAGTCATTGCAATGTGATTGCGCGGTAAAGACGGGGGCCTTTGGAAAATTCCAGCAATAAACTTATGGATTGTTCTAACGGTGCCCCCTATTCCTACCAATTTCACTCTCATGGTTTCGTCAATTTTAAATTGGTCAATCGCAGGCATATTTTTATAAAGAAATCTCTCAAGTTGCCTATACCCTGATTCCTCCTCCAGATTTTCATTGAATTTTACGAATTTTTCAGATAATCTTAAAGCACCAAGATTAAGACAGATAATTTTTTTTATCTTGTAGTTTTGCACATGGATTATCTCTATGCTTCCCCCACCCAAATCAAAAAATATTGCATTTGGGACACGCATTATAGATTGAGCTCCCAAATATGAGAAAAAACCCTCTTCAAGGCCAGATAATACATTAAAATCAAATCCGGTTTTCTTTTTTATGCTTTTGACAACATCCTTTCCATTGTCTGCATCCCTCACGGCACTTGTGGCAATCGGAATAACCGTATTGTTTTTCATTTGTTTCAATTCAGACTTAAATTTATTGAGAAATTTGGCGACTCTTTCAATATTTTGATCCTTGATTATGTTATTGGCTTTAGACAGATTATAACCTATTTGAACATATTCTTGTTGTTGATCCTGTTTTTTATATTGACCGTTTTTGTAAACATCAAAAGTAGAGATTTTGATAGAATTATACCCCAGATCTACAATTGAGATGGATTCCTTTTTCTTTTTTACTGCAACAGGATCCTTATACAATTCCAATTCTAATCAAAGATAAAAAAATTAGTTTATCCATCATCAATAAATCTGAATAGAAAAAAAATAAACCGTCTCATATGCGTCGTGTTTATACTAAACAGCTGTTGTGGCCATTGCCTAATCAACTTGTAAAATTGTAATTATTTATTGCATTATCCATGAGATGGATATACATCATTTTAGGAAACAAAATGAATGGATGGAGATTTAGCGGTATTGTGACAGTGTTACCTTTTCTCCAGGTTTCATGTCTCTTTGAGTTTTTATCTTTTTAACCGCATCCTCAAAATGCTTCATTGTGACAAAGGCTTCAGTGGCATGCTTAGCAGCGTCATCAGGGGTGCTGTATTTTTGAAGATACTCGTGTAGGACTATAGAGACCGCTGTGTTGGCAACTGCAGACATATCAGCACCACTGAAACCATCAGTAAGTTCTGCAATTCTCTGAAGATTGACCTCGGCGGTAACTGGCTTTTCCTTTGCATAAATCTGCAATATTTTCAATCTTGTTGAGATGTCAGGTTTTGGAACGAAAACAATTTTATCAAATCTACCGGGTCTTAATAGTGCGGTATCAATCATATCCAGTCTATTAGTTGCAGCAATGACAACTACACCATTTAATTCCTGAATTCCATCCATTTCGGTTAACAGTTGTGAAACCATTCTTTCCGTACCCGCATTTACCCCTTCCATTCCCCTTATTGGTGCAATGGAGTCAATTTCATCAAAGAAAACAACACAAGGAGCCGCCTGCCTTGCGCGTCTAAATATCTCCCTGACTCCGCGCTCAGATTCGCCAACCCATTTTGAGAGTAGTTCAGGTCCTTTTACACTGATAAAGTTGGCCTCAGACTCTGTGGCGACTGCTTTGGCCAGCATGGTTTTCCCTGTACCTGATGGCCCATGCATCAGGATTCCCTTAGGCATTGAATGGTCTAATTTGGTGTAAAGGTCGGGATATCTTAACGGCCACTCCACTGCCTCTTGCAGCTCTCGTTTAACCTCATCCAGGCCACCAATATCACTCCATTTAACGTCAGGAGACTCCAAGTAAACCTCCCTCATGGCAGATGGCATTACCTCCTTTATGGCGTTGTCAAAATCAGCCATAGTAATAATTAGTTTTTCCAGTGTTTCTGGAGGGATTTTTTCATCCTCCAGATTGAGTTCGGGCAATAGCCTGCGCAGGCATTTCATTGCGGCTTCCTTGCACAAACCCTCAAGGTCCGCACCAACAAACCCATGGGTCACCGCTGCAATTTTTTCCTGGTTGACATCAGCATCCAAAGGCATGTTTCTCGCATGGATTTGGAGAACCTCCAATCTGCCGCGTTTGTCGGGCACCTTAATCTCAATTTCCCTGTCAAACCTACCGGGCCTTCTGAGTGCGGGGTCAATGGCGTTCGGCCTGTTGGTAGCGGCAATGACAATAACTTTGCCCCTTGCCTCAAGGCCGTCCATCAGCGACAGCAACTGCGATACAACCCTTCTCTCAACCTCGCCTGTCACCTCCTCCCTTTTTGGAGTAATGGAATCTATCTCATCAATAAACACTATGGACGGGGCTTTTTCCTTGGTCTCCTTGAATATCTCACGAAGTCTTGCCTCGGATTCACCGTAGAACTTGCTCATAATTTCGGGGCCTGAGATGCTGATAAAGTGTGCGTTGCTTTCGTTTGCCACCGCTTTGGCAACCAATGTTTTACCCGTGCCTGGGGGGCCATAAAGCAACACACCCTTTGGTGCCTCTATGCCCAGTTTTTCAAATATTTCAGGGTGACGCAAGGGTAACTCAATCATTTCCCTCACCTTTTGAATCTCCTCTTTTAATCCCCCTATATCCTCGTATGTAACCTGGGGCACACCACGCAATGTTTCACCACGTTCAGCGATATGGAAAACCGTTTTTTGTGTAACTAAAACGGCATCCACACCAGGTCCAGGTGTAACCCCTATAACTTGGAAGGTAAGTCTGCCACCAAAATATGGCACCATGACATTATCTCCCTTAATTAATGGAACACTTTCAAGAGCATCAGCTAGGTATCGCTCATCTATAGGAGGGATTGCTTCTAATGGCGCAACAATGACTTTTTCCGCAGGAACTGCTTTAATCTTTCTAACAAGCACAGTGTCACCAATGGCTATACCCGCATTGTTTCTAACCAGACCATCCACTCTGATTATACCCTTTCCCTCATCTGAAGGATAAAGTGGCAAGCATTTTGCAACGGTTTTGCGCTTTCCTTTTATTTCAACAACATCTCCTGTAGATGCGCTCAAAGAATCCATAGAATCATAATCAATTCTAGCAACTCCACGGCCTACATCTCGCGTATAAGCTTCAAGCACCTTTAAAGTTGTGGTGTTTTGGCTCACATAACTACTACACCATAACTACTTATAACTTTATTATCAGAATCGAACCAAAATAAACAGTATAACTAATTTTACAAATTAATAGATATTATGTATTACGGATAAAGATAAAATCATCTTAAATGGTCTTATGTAAGTTATTGAAAAGAGAATAAATTTAAAAGCGGGTATAATGGTTTAATATTAGATATAATTGGGTAAAAGGACACTAGTACGTAGAAGAGGAAGAGGAGGAAAGCAATTCAGAGCAATAATAGTTGGTAAAATTGCTCCCACCAAATATCCAAATTTCAAGATTAACGAACTCCATTCAGGGGTTGTAATGGATATAATACATGAACGTGGAAGAGATGCTCCAGTAGCTAAAATAAAATTTGATGATGGACTTTATTCATATGTTCCAGCACCGGAGGGTACAGTGGTTGGAAATAAAATAGAGGTTGGAAATAGTGCAAAGCCATCCTCTAAAAATATTCTAGATTTAGAGTCCATCCCAGATGGAACTATCATTTGTAATATAGAAAAAAACATTGGAGATGGAGGAAAGCTTATCAAGGCCGCAGGTTCTTCAGCAATAGTTTTTTCACATTCAACAGATACTGTAAAAATAAAATTCCCATCTGGTACTATACTAAATATGAATTCCAAATGCCGCGCAATGATTGGAGTTATTGCTGGCGGCGGTAAAAAAGAGAAACCATTTCTCAAAGCTGGAAATAAAGCAAAATACATGCAATCAAGGGGAAGGCTATATCCGATAGTAAGAGGAATAGCACAAGCTGCGGTATACCATCCTCATGGAGGAGGAAGACATCAACATATTGGTCACCCCTCATCTGTTGCAAGAAATGCTCCTCCCGGTGCAAAAGTCGGTATTATAGCACCGAGAAAAACAGGTAGAGCAAGACTAAAAAAGAGACAATAGAATAACAAATCCCCTTTTTATTTTTTTATTAATAATGACATATCTAGCAAAGGCACTTGAAGAAATGGAATATGCATTAAAGAATAATACATTTTCAAGATCAACGGCTCTAGATCTTCTACAAAAACAAGAAGAGGGAAATCCCTTTAAGGTATTGATTGGAACCATTCTTTCATCTAGAACAAGAGATGAACATACAACTCACGCGTTAACAAAGTTATTTGCAAAATACAAAGGTTCACAAGAAATTGCAGATGCAGATATAGAAGATATTAAAAAAGCCATATCATCAGTAGGCTTTTACAATGTAAAGGCAAAAAGAATAAAAGAAGTTTCAAAAATCATAAATGAACAGCATCATGGTAAAGTGCCAAGCAATATTAAAGATTTGCTAGATTTGCCTGGTGTCGGAAGAAAAACTGCCAACTGTGTTTTAGTGTACGGGTTTAAGATCCCGGCCATTCCTGTAGATACACACGTACATAGGATTTGCAACAGACTGGGAATAGTAAAAACAAAAGATCCAGATAACACTGAAGAGAAACTATCAGAAATTTTAGACAAAAGAGATTGGATTAAATTAAACTCTATAATAGTAAGGTATGGACAAAACATTTGTCTTCCAGTAAAACCTCAATGTGATTATTGTAAATTAAAAGAAAATTGTAAATATTATAAAGAAAAAGATAGCCAAGTGATGGTTCAATCGGTATAGAAAGTACTTGTTATATTTAGCGCCTTTTTTTAAATACCAATAAAAATATTACCAGACCTCCAACTCCTACCATAATTATAAGTGGTAAATAATACAAAGGAGATTGAGAAGGACTTCCATGTAAAACCTCGAAATTAACATATCCACCTAATGCACTATCAGGCAATTGGGATTCATCCTTTCCATAAACATCGATAGATCCAATTTTAAAACCGTTTAGGGATAGTTTATCAATAACGGTTCTTTTGCCATTACTGACAGATAACCCCTGAACATTAGCATGAGTTAAAACAACAGGATTATCCCCATACCAGCCATTTTCTTTATTTTCATATAGTTTCATGTATCCAGTTTCATTAGTATTTGCAGCGACGAAGAATTGTTTTGATTCATCACCAAACATAGTAATTTCAATAAATTTTTCACTTGGAGAGGGTTCTTTAATTTGTATTACGGTTTTTGCTTCAGGGTTGTTAGAATATGTCAGGTTATTATTAATTAATAATATCCAATCATTTAGTATAGGATCTTGAAATTTATATTCTGTTGAGTTTTGTCGTTCTTGATTAGAAGCAGAATAAGGAAAAGTAAATCGCTCATTATTATTTTTTTTAAATGTCTGAAAATCCTGGGATTGATTTGATTGAGAGAAAGTTAAACTAGGATTATACATAATACCAAATGTTATAAACAAAAATAGCAGGAAAAAACAAAAAAAGTAAATTGATCTGTCCATTACCATCTAATATTCCTTTTTAAAAGAAGTATATATTTGTAAAAATATACAGTATAACATAATGTATCACTCTACAAATGGGTTCTGGTATGATGATATAACCTGAGAGACTTCAGGACGCATAAGATGAATAGGCGGTATCTCTCCAGACAAAAACATTTTTCTCATTTTAGTACCACTTAATTCCTCTTTAAGATCCTGGTCATGAGGACAAGTCCTTTCATTTGCAAAGTTTACACATTTTTTACAATAGTAAAAAGCAGGAAAAAATATCGGTTCTATTCCAAGGTCAGGATAGTCTTTAAAAATATCATGAGCAGCAAACGGGCTGTAATAATTGCCTACTCCAGCGTGATCTCTCCCTATTATGATATGAGAACACCCAAAGTTTTTGCGCATAATGGCATGATGAATTGCCTCTTTAGGTCCTGCATATTTCATTTTAGTATGTAAAGTAGAGAAAATGATTTTCGATTTTGGGTAATAGTTATCCATTAGAGCGTTATATGACTCCAAAATCACCTCATCTTTAAAATCTCCAGCCTTTTTTTTTCCTATCAAAGGATTAATAAACAAACCATCATAGATATTCAGTACAGATTTTTGTAACATTTCATGTGCTACATGTGGAACATTTCTAGTTTGGAATGCAACAATACTTTTCCAGCCGCGATCATCAATTTCCCCTCTAACTTTTGATGGGGTTAAACGAACCGCATCATCTAAATTGCCAGTATTTAGTATTTTAACCTCCCCTTCAACAAGAGTATCATTCATTGTTAAATAACTATACACCCCCGGATGAGAATGATCGTCTGTTTGAAAAATTGACTTTGCTGCTTGGAGTTTATCAAAAGAAAATAAATCCTTTACGTATAATATTCCAAATATTTTACCGTTATTTCGTAATGCAATTTCTGATTCATCTTTAACTTTTTTAGCAGAATCATTATCAACATCTAACACAATAGGGATTGTCCAAGGTAAACCGTTACTAAGTCGTCCCTGTTTTAGAATACTAAGAAAATTCTCTTCACCTATAAAACCCTTTAGTGGGCTAAAAACACCAAAAGAAATATTCTCTGCCTCCTTTTTTAAGTCGGCATCTACATCCAATACAAACAAGTCATCATCTATTTTAGATGAATCAATAAAATTATTTACAAGATTACCACCGTGTGGTTTTATCATTCATATTTACATCATGACAAGGTTATTTCTTTTTTTCTAGTTATACTTATTTTTTGGTCCAATGCAATCCACACTCTTTATGCAGGTCATTTTCCCACCACCATCGTCCTGATCGTAAATCATCTCCAGACAATATTGCCCTGGTACATGGAGCACAACCAATACTAGGATACCCTGCATCATGCAATTTATTGTAAGGCAAATCATTCTGTTTTATATAATCCCAGACCATGTCATTTGTCCAATCAGCTAAAGGATTAATTTTAACAATGTCATTATTAGATGAATCTATTTCAATTTTTTTTGTATTTGCTCTTGTAAAAGTTTGATCTCTTCTTAAACCGGTTACCCACGCATCCAAAGTTCCCAGAATTCTTTTCAGTGGATGAACTTTTCGGATTTCACAGCAGAGTTTCCTATTTGAAACACTTTGGTACATTAAATTTATTCCATTTTCATAAACCATTTTTTCAACTTCCAAATGATCTGGAAATAAGGTCTCTATCGGTATTTGATATTTTTTTTGTATTCTATCCATTACCTCATAAGTTTCGGGGTTGAGTCTTCCTGTATCCAAAGTAAAAATTCTAGTTTTATTTTTATCAATCTTGACCATTAAATCAATTACAACTACGTCTTCAGCACCAAAACTAGATGCGAATGCAATTTTTGGAGAAAATTTTTCCATAGACCAAGATAAAATATCTTTAGCATTTTTTTTCTCCAATTTATCAAAATCCATAGAAAGTGATTTTATCGAATTAGTTTGTTTATCATGATTTAACATATTATTAATTATGAATTAACTCATATAATTATTGTTGCAAAAAAAAAGTGAAGCATTAGAAGTATTTTAGAAATATTAGAATAACAGTTGTACCAAAGTTATTATAGTTTATTAAGAAGTATAGAGAAGTTATTAAATCTCGTGGTGAAAAGTCTGGAATTAGAAAATAAATGGAAATTATTTACTAAATATCATGATCTTGGATTCGATCCCTTAAGATGGTTACCAGAATGTGCTAACGAGTTAAACCACGATAGGTTAAACATTTTATCAGAAGAACTTAAAAGAAATAATTTAAGAATACATCCAAATTATTATAGTTATTTTTTCTATCCTGAAAAAAAAAATGTAGAAATAATTAGGAGAATATACAAATCAAATGAAGAATTAAAATCAGAGGATCTAAAGACAAAGAAAGCTAGTGCAATAATGAAATGGGATAAGAATACAGTTTATGATAACAGCCTGTTGATAAAAAAGATTAAAAGGATTTCTGAGCAACTGAAGGCAAAAATTGAAATAGAAAGAATTTCCATAATACCAACAAATAGCAAAGAAGAATATCAGTTCACCTTATTGGATCACATTAAAACTCAAAGAGGGAATAGATCAGGATATACTGTTGTTACTAGCTCAAATACACAGGCTACAGACATTAACCAAAACATAGAATCGCCAATTCATATGGAAATATCGCTCACAGAATCCATTAATTTATTAAATTCGTTGGGATGTTCAATTGATATAAGGCTTTTTCCTATTTATGATGCACCTAATGACGATATTCTAGATAAAATTAGAAGAGGCATTGATAATTTTACTATAAAATACAATTATTCATTTGAAGATTATAGTTCATTAAAGCTAGGGAGTCTTTTTTTTGGTACCACTGCAACAGGCAATATTCACAAAGAACTACCAAATAGATACGACTTGGTGAAAGAAGATACACAAATAATAACTACTGATAAATTGGGCCTTTTAGCATGTCTTAGTTTATACACAATTGCTATCCTAAATGAAAAATTATTTGAAAAATTAAATAAAATAGGCATACAGGATAGCAGATTAAATCAACTAAAAGATTTAGCTATCAAAAATCTAACCGAACCAAAGGTATCTCTAGGTAAACTAATCACAAAGTTTTTACCGGACTTTGAAAGCGAATTTGATTTTCAATCACATATAATAGTTACACACCCTATCTCAAAAAATGGAATTTTATCTTTATATGAAATCTCGAAACTGACCAATAGTGAATTAATTATAGACGACATTCCTGTAATTGATAGAGATATTACTAATTTTGTATCAAAAGAGTTTTTAATATCTAATCCCACAGCATCAACCTCCAATACCTGCATGTTACTAATGTCTAAAGAATTATCTTCAACAGTTATTTGTGAATTAAATAAAAATAAATTTAATCCTAGCGTTATTGGGAAGGTTGGTAAGGTCGGTAAGGTTGGAATCACTTTTAACAATAAATAGCATTATCATAAATAAATTAGTTAATACATTAATGATATATAGAAAGAGATTTTTTCAGAAATATTAGTTGAATGATATAGCAGGTTATTCCCATGTTGTACCCTTTAGTTTAGAAAATTTTAAAAATGCATTATCCTTATCCAACCCAAAAGTCTTAGCATCAGTCAAATCAGCCTCAACAAATATTGTTTTATTTAATACACTTCCACGAATATCGGATCTCTGTAATTCGGCACACATAAAATTAGTCTTGTCTAGATTACTGTTGGTTAGAAAAGAATCTCTCAAGATGGCGTACATCATCAATGTATTGGATAGATCCGCACCATCAAATTTAGAATTCAATAAACTCGATTGTACCAGATTTGTAGATCTGAGTTTGGAATTTGAAAAGTCAGAATTGTTAAAAGAGATTCCATTTAGATATGCATTGGATATATCCCTATTAGAAAAATCCTTTCCATCAAATATTAACTTTAGGGTAAGATTATTCATTCGCCATTCATTGAATTCATTAATTTGTTCATTTTGTAGCAATCGCAACCCTTCATCCTGTTTTGATTCAGACATATTATAATTTTTATAATATCAATATTAATTTGTTGATTTTATATATGTAAAAAAGATCCATATCAAAATACAAACTATAAGAGAAAAAAATTATTAACCACCGGTCATTTTTGTAAATTTATTATTTCGTTTTACATAAGAAACATAATCCAGATTTGCAAGAGCTACCATAGCTGATTCTCGCACTTCTTGTCGTTCATCATCTAAAGCTTGTTTTAAGGTATCACGAGACTCTTCAGATCCTATAACACCTAAAGCAATAGCTGCTTCATGTCTTACAAAAAAACTAGGATCGGATAAAACAGCTTTGGAAAGAAAATTTAATCCACTAACATAGCCTAGTTGACCAAGAGAGAAAGCTGCTTCGTGTCTTACTAAACTATCTGCATCATTTAATAAAACATCTCCAATCAAGTCAACTGCCTTTTCATCAGAAATATCCGCTAGAATACAAACCGCTCTTGTTCTTACTACATAATCTTCATGTTTCAACAATTTTTTGAAAAAGGCTCCATCTTGGACATCAAAATGTTTTTCCATATCCAATAATAATTGTGTTCTATTATCCAATGGGATTATCAAAACAACGAATCATTTATAATGTTTTGTAAAATATCTTTACAAGTATTAAATATAGCTATTGATTCATAGAGATTTAAATGCGTGTAAGATATTGGAGGCTCAATTTCGATGATTTAGCAAATGGTGAATACCCTGTAGAAAATGTTAATCATTGGGAAATAAAATGTCTACAAGGAGAATATGAGCATTTTGGAATCTTTTGGTACAAATATGGAACTCCATTTGACAAAGAACCAGTTAATGGAATATGTTTTTATTATAATGATATACCTTTAGACAAGGTTGAAGATATTGCTAATTTTCTCAAATCAAAGTATGGAGGAAAAGTAGCCTACATACAAACACGCGTATTTTTGCAAGGTTCAAAAGAATTCGCAGACAAACAATCAATCACAAACTTGGCAGAAGAATTGAGTTCAAAATATAACGCACCTATAGAGATAACAATTGAATTTGAAAAAATAGAAAAAGATACACAGGACCAAGTTATAACGCTTCCTCAAAATAAGGGGTTGCCTATAGTGGGTCCAGACTAATAATGCAATTAAAGGACACAGGCATCAAGATACCTATATATTATTTGGGTTTTACCGTTTATACACCTTACAACCATGGATAACAAAGGTAGTTTTATTGAAAAAAAATTGAGGGGTTCAGGCGGATATACCATAGCAAAAATCAATGATATTGAGCAAAAAATGGCAAACCTAGGAGGCCCAGAACTATTTTTAGCTGGAATTGGAAGATTAGAAACGGATAGGTTTACTAAATATCATTGCAATAGATGTGAAAAAGATTATGAAGGAGCTCCAAATATCCAATATGAAAACCCTAATGAAGATTTAGGAGAAAATATAATATTAATTGAAAAAGGAGAATACAAATGCAAATTATGTGATTCAGTCATAGCACAATATAGAAAATTTAATGATGTAAAGGAAAATAATGTTTATTTGCCAGGTAACAATGACTCAGAAGTGAAGACAGATACCAAAGAATCCTTGAAAAAATCAGAATCAGACAATCAAGAAACCATAACAGAATCAACGAATAATAATTCTAAAACAAGAGATTTAGGGCAGAAGGAGGAGGATTATAGCCCAATTGAGAATATAATAGGTTTATTGGCTTACAATAATAACGCTCAATTGATAGGGAAAATTAGTGAAATAGGTTTAAGAAAAATTTCTGAAGGAAAAGTTCAATTCAGTTTTAAAATAACCAACAGTTTAAAGAAGGACACAATTGAAGTTGCATGGGACAATATAGATAAAATTGGAGACATAGTCATTTTACATGAAAACTTTGATAATTCACCGCCATCAAATAAGAATAAAAATAGTGCTAATAGCATAATAAATCAAAATTATAAAGTATGTATAAACTGCAACTATCAAAACGATACCGAGGCAATATTCTGTGAGGAATGTGGCAAAAAGATAGAATAAGAGGTATTAATATATCGATTATTTAATTCCGATTCGTACGTCTGCCACTCTCGAACCCTTTCCTTCTTCTAGAACTAGTAGTGGATTTATATCGAATTCTTCAATTTCTGGAAAATCAATAACCAGCTGAGACAATCTCAATAGACAATCAACTATAGAAGAGAGATCCGAAGGTTTTTCCCCTCTAGCACCTTTTAACAGACCAATAGTTTTTATAGATTCAACCATAACTTTCGCTTCGGACTCGGAAATAGGTGCAAGTCTGAAGTTTACATCTTTTAAAATCTCGACATAAATACCACCTAAACCAAACATTAATAATGCACCAAACAATTTGTCTTGTTTAGCTCCCAGGATTGTTTCTCTTGAATTGGTTATCATCTCTTGTACAAGAATACCATTGATAGCCGCATCAGGATAATGTGTTTTTACACTATGCAATATCAAATTAAAAGCATTTCTTACTTCATCATCATTTTTTAACCCAACTTTTACTCCGCCAGCATCTGATTTGTGTATGACATCTTTGGATGATATTTTCATAACCACAGGATATCCGATGTTATTTGAGGCGCTAATTGCATCATTTTCATTATTTACAAGTATACTTTTAGGAACAGGGAAACCATATGCTTTAAGCACCTCATATCCTTCATCTTCCAAGAGGTTTGAACGGCCTTGTCTTTTTACATCTAACAGAATATCTCTAACTTTATCTTTATCTACAGAAAACGTTTTTATATAATCGTTTTTTATATTTAGCCATTTACTAAATCTATACATGGACTCAAGTGCTCGTATAGCAGGTTCAGCATACATAAAATGCGGTACACCACCTTCTGACAATATTTGCTTATTTTCCAATCCTTCAGCTAAACCCATCAAAGCTGCCAACATGGTTTTACCTGTATTTTTAGATGTCCTAATTATTGTTTTGGCTAATTCATTATAATCCAAAGTTGCAGAAGGAGTGCACATGGTAACTACCGAGCCAACATTTGGGTTAGATAAAACTTCTCGGAGAACCTTTTCAAATCTGTTGAAATCCGCATCACCTACAATATCAACGGGGTTTTTTGAAGAACCATGAGGAGGGATGACTTTTGATATAACATCCTTAGAATTAGAAATATCAGCCATTTGTATTCCGTATTTAGAACAGGAATCCGTTGATATGATTGCAGGTCCACCCGCATTAGAAACAATAACAACACCTTTATCATTTACAGGTAAAGGTTGTTTTGAAAAAGCAGTAGATAACTCAAACAATTCTTGCATAGTATCGACGCGAATCACCCCTGACTGTTTAAAAACTGATTCATATATCTCATCTGATCCCATCAATGCACCTGTATGAGACATAGCAGCTTTGGCTCCCTCAGGAGTTCTACCAGATTTCAAAACAATTATTGGTTTCCTTTTTTCAAGAGTAATTCTTTTTGCAATATTCATAAACCTGCGACCATCATGAATGTCCTCCAAATACATTAAAATCACTTTTGTAGAAGGGTCTTCTTCGAGTAATTCAAGAATATCATTTTCATCCATATCAACCTTATTTCCCATGCTGATTACTTTTGAAAAGCCTATCCCTTGAGCCATTGCATCCTCAACGATAGCCGCACAAATAGCACCACTTTGAGAAACTAGGGCGATTTCACCATATTTGGGAGTAATTTTTAAAAATGTCAAGTTCACAAGATTTTGTTCTGTCAGGCTCATTATTCCAAGGCAATTTGGCCCTATTATCCGTATTCCATTATGTCTCCCTATTTCTTGGATTTGTTGCTCGAGTTTTGCACCTGATTCATCTACCTCTTTAAATCCAGCTGAAACAATTATAGAAGCCTTGATTTTTTTCTTACCTATTTCCTCCATAACAGACGGAACAATTTTACTTGGGGTTGCTACAACTGCCAGATCAACATCTTCAGGTATATCCAGAACGCTTTTGTATGCTTTTATTCCAAATACAGAAGAACTAGATGGGGTAATAGGATAAATTTTCCCCCTATAACCATTCAAAATATTTAAAAAAATGGCTTTTCCTACTCCAGGTTTTTCAGAAGCTCCTATTATTGCAATAGAAGAAGGCGAAAGAAAAATATTTTTTATGTTATCAGTACTCAATAAAAAATTTAGGAGTAGATGGTTATAAAAATATTAACAAAAAATTTAGTTTTTATATAATAAATTATCAATTAATTAAATGGCTATAAATGATATTATTTCAGAAATTGATATTAACAAGTTAATAATTGATCTCCAAAGATTAGTCAAAATCCCAAGTGTTTCTGCAAGGAAACAAAACTTAGAAGAATGTGCCAATGAAATTGTAAAAATTATGAGAGAGATTGGAATATTTGCAGAATTGATATATTTAAATAAAAATGAGAAAAATGAAGCTCCTCCAATAGTATATGGAGAGATAAAATCCAAATCAAATCCAAACGGAAAAACAATTTTGTTTTATAATCACTATGATGTACAACCAGAAGAGCCTTTGGATCTGTGGGAATTTAAACCCTTTGAAGGCATCGTTAAAGGTAATAAAATTTTTGGAAGAGGTGCTTCTGATGACAAAGGCGAACTAATAACAAGATTAAGTGCAGTGGAATATTTTTTAAAACATACAGGAGACGTGCCTGTCAATATAAAATTTTTAGTAGAAGGTGAAGAGGAGATAGGAAGTAATAATATTTCGAATTATATAAATAAATACAAAAACAAATTAAAAACAGATTTAGTTATATGGGAATTTGGATATATCGATCAAAAAGAGCGTCCAATAATAAGTCTAGGTATGAAAGGATTATTATATGTAGAAATGACCGCCATAGGCCCATCAAGAGATGTTCATTCAAGTTTAGCTGTGTTAATTGAAAATCCAGCATGGAAATTGGTTCAAGCTCTATCAACATTAGTTAACAAAGATGGAACAATTTTAGTCAAAGATTGGCATAAGGAAGTTAAAAAACTAACTGAAGAAGAAGTCAAAATGATAGAAAATGAACCATTTGATGAAGAAAGCTTAAAAAAAGAATATGGAATAAAAAAATTTGTCAATGATATTAGTGGAAAGAATATCAAGAAGGCACTAACAAGCGAACCATCCTGCAATATTTCTGGATTGATTTCAGGATACACAGGAGAAGGGGCCAAAACAATTCTTCCATCCAAGGCATCTGTCAAAATAGATTTTCGATTGGTTCCGGATATGGATCCAAAACTTCAATTTGAAAGATTGAAAAAGCACCTAGAGGAAAATGGTTTTGGAGATATTCAAATTACAAACATTCATGGAGAATCATCTGGTAGAACAGAAATAAACAATCCTTATGTAAAATTAATTCAAGAATCCGCCAACAAAGTATTTGGAGATTCAATAATTTCCATATCTTCCGCTGGTACTGGTCCTATGTATGATTTTATAAATATACTAAAAGTTCCATGTATATCTATTGGTGGAACATATATTTTTTCGAGAATTCATTCACCCAATGAATATGCTAGAATCGATTTACTGGAGAAAACTACAAAGTGTATTATTACAATCATTAATAATATTTCAAAAAATTGACTTTTATAAGAATTTATTATTCTTACTTATAAGTATGAAATGAGTTTTGTTTATATTGGGTTTTGAATTTCACTACAACTACCATATAAAAGATTGGAAAAAAAATGTAGTAGAGGCGTTAAATGAAAAAGAAAACATAAAAGAAATTTCAGAATACGCTCTGCACATTGCAAGAATCATTAACTATCCAAATCTGAGTATTGATGGTAATATAAAACAAATTGAAGAAATGGGAGAAGAATTAAAAAGAAAAATAAAAACTCCAAAAGAGATGAGACCTACACATATTATTGAGAGGTTCAATGAATTTTTTTTTATGGATAAAAAATTTCAACCAAACGTTAATGATTATTATAATCCTAATAATAATTATTTAAACGTAGTATTAGAAAAGAAAACAGGAATTCCAATAACTCTGTCAATAATATATATCCATTTAGCAAGTTTTTTAAATTTTGAATTACAACCAGTAAATTTTCCTTCTCATTTCTTAGTAAAATACACTCTCGATAAAGAATCAAAAGAATACATAATAATCGATCCATTCAATAAAGGCAGAATTATGGATGATTATATACTTCAGGATTTGCTAAATAAAGTAAATCCCAAATTGAGTATCTCTATGTCTAATAGCATATTAGAGAAAGCAAGTACCTCTCAAATTTTGATCAGGCTGTTAAACAATTTAAAGATTGGATACATAGAGGTAGATGATCTTCAAAAAATTGAATTGATAAATGAAATGATATTGTCGCTAGACAGGTTTAATCCCGAAGCAATAAGAGACAAAGGAATGATTTTATATAGGTATAAGAAATTCATGGAATCATTACAAAACTTTTATCAATATGTTGAATTAAATCCTGAAGCAGAAGATATCGATAAAATTTTAGAATTAATAAGACAGATTAGAAATTCAAAGTAAATGATAAATTCCAAATATCAGGTATATTACTTAATTGATACATAGTAATTTAGTAACTAAGTTTCTCTATTTTAGAATATGTAATGATTTTATGGCATTAGTAATGAAATTTTTTATTTGGGGAATAATAATTAATTAAATTACATATCTTTATTTATTTTAAGGTATAATTCTTTAGCATTTTTTCTGGCTTCTTCAGTAATCTCCTCATTAAAAATAGTATTACTTAAAGAGTCCAAAACTATTTGCCATTCTTTTACACTCAATAGAACACTCTTTTTATCAGCAGTATTATCCATACCAATTTTTTATGTTTCTGTTATAAAATTCTTTTACAATTACTAATAAAAAATATAATTACAATTTAGTTTAATCCAAAATAATAATTTCGACTCTAATTTAAATACAAAAATAGTTTTATAAAGATTTTAGTTAACAGAGCAATAAAATTTAACTGCATCAATATCATATCTTTTTTGAGATAATATAAAATCCATGAGATGAAATAATTAGTGCAGCCAAAGACATTTTGGTAGCAAATACCAAATTCCATGGGGTATGAGGATTCGGGTAGGGCATATACAAGGCATCCAATTTTAACTCCCCTTGAATCAAATCGGCAGTAATTAATGCATTCCAGATAATAAAATTATAGAAGAATTCATATATAGAAATTATTAGTATAACTAGAACAACTAACTGAAGTATAGTTTTCATGCTTTTTGGAATATCTTTTACCTTGTCTCCACCCAATTTAGTAACACAATACCACCCCACAACAGATACAATCATAAGATAAGTTACAAGCTTTGCAAGCCCTTTAAAAGGAAATTCGGTATTGACCAATACTTCACCAATTATTACATTTCCTGTGTTCAAATATTCATTTAGACTTATATAAATAGAATAAAATGTAATTACAGCCATTATTATTGCACAAATATAAAAGATGACAAGGTAAAATCGCCTAGAAAGTAATTCATCTCTTTCGACGGTTAGATTCATTACTAAAATCGTTCAAATATCAAATATATAAAACTGTATTTGAAAAGGTTAGACCCTACTAATCTTTCTAAAAATAATATTTAGTTATAATAGTAATCATTTACAGGTTTCAAATATTTTTAAAATTTTATATAGATCATTTTCAGTTACCAAAGGATGAACAGGCAATGACAGAGCATGATGCCAAGCCCAAATAGTATTTGGCAATGCATCAACAGAAACAGAATCAGAATTATTATAATATGGTGTTTTATGTACTGGAGGATCGTAATATACTGTGGCGCCTATACCTTCATTAATAAGATGGTTTTTGACCAGATCTCTTTGATTTTTATCTTTAAAATTAACAGTAAATAGATACCAATTAAACTTTTTATCCATAGTTTCTTGTGGCAAATTAATAATAGATTGCATTTGTTCAAATTTTTTTAATCCCTCTGATAAAATATCTGCATTGTTTCTTCTTATTTTTAACATTTGATCTAATTTTTTCATTTGAATTTTTCCAACACCAGCACTCAATTCAGGCAATCTTAAATTCAGGCCAAATAATGCAGTATCATATCCATGGACCATTCCATGATTTCTAATCATTTTTAGTTTTTCAGCAACATCATCATTATCTGTAACAATAGCTCCTCCTTCGCCTGTAGTAATTACTTTACTTGCATAAAAACTAAAACAACCTATATCACCCAAAGTCCCTGTTTGCCTTTGGAAATAAGTGGACCCTAATGACTGGCAGGCATCTTCTATTACACATATTGATTGTTCCCTCGCAATAGAATTAATTTCGTTCATATTGGAAGGATGGCCATAAAGATGAACAGGAATAATGGCCCTAGTACTTTTATTAATCTTTTTTTCCATATCAAGAATATCAATAGTATAATCTTGTTGGTTAATATCAGCAAAAACTGGTCTGGCGCCAGCTGCAATTACAGAATTTGCAGTGGCTACAAAAGTGAAAGAAGGCAGTATAACTTCATCTCCGGGTCTTACACCAATAGACAATAAAGACGCATGGAGCGCAGAAGTACCAGAATTAACTGCAATTACATGTTTTACATTAATATACTCTCGTAAACTACTTTCAAATTCTTGAACCCTTTTTCCCCCATTATTAGCAGGAGAAGTTAATATATTTTCTTCAAGTATATTTAACAGTTCTTGTTTTTCTTCAACGCCTAACCAAGGTTTGTTTATAGGGATCATTCATTTAGTTATAAAGAAATAACAATATAAAAAGTAGTAAAACGATTTAAATTTAAGTTTGGATCAATTGCGAATATTTATTTTGATTGTTTTTGAAAGTTTTATACAATACACTCTACTATTTTGCAAAATCAAATAATAAAAAAAAGGCATTAAGGTTATAATTATTTTAAAAGTTTAGATATTTTAATTGTTTTGTCTAAACAAACATATTTTATCAACATCTTAATTTATTTGTAAAACAGCATATATAATAATACACTTTTAAGATTTCAAGAGAACTTGGTATATTATATGTTAATATGTATATTCCTATGAGTATTAGTTTGAATACCGGCTACATTTCTATAATTATGTATCAAAATATAATAGAGGGAAATAATAAGTAATTTTGGTGCAGATGTGGCAGAGTGGTCATCCTAAGTTAAAAATACTAGGACCACAGTATTGCGTCGGCCTTGAGTTAACATCAAGGTTGATTAAAAGTAAGCCGATTCGCCTATGGCGAGCAGGAGTTCAAATCTCCTCATCTGCGCTATAGTTTTTATCTTTAAATTTATTTCTACCTTCTTTGAATGTAATTCCGTAATCTGCCTCTCTAATTTTTCAAGAACAGATTTAAAAGCTCTTAATGGATCATAATCATCAGAATGAGTATGTATCACCTGGGTTTTTGTAATCAACTTTGTCCTAATTGAACAAAGTGATTTATGTTTCTCAAAATAAATTACAACAGATTGTATATCATTCAGTATTCCCTCTATTTTTTTTACGAATTTCTCCATTTTTTGAATTATTTCGTTGCGGACACCCTCATCATCAAAATTGGCAGTATAAATTATAGAATCAGTTTTTTTGGCAGAGATGTCTCCAATATATCTTTAGAAGCAATAATGCCTACAGGTTTATTGTTTGAAACAACTATCAATTCATCACTGTTTTTAAATTTATCAAGGTTATTTTTAATAATTGAACCACTTTCGATAGTTAAACCAGTTCTTACCAAATCTTTTACAAGACAGATCCTGGTGAACCCTTTTCATTATGAATTGAAAAAATTTTTAGTATATCAAGTAAAGAGATAACACCAATGGTAAAATGGTTATTGTTTACAACAGGCAATCTGGAAACATTATTTTTTCTCATTAAACTTAATGCGTTATCCAAATTTGAATTCTCATCTATAACTATAGGACTGGACATTATATCATTGACTCTTAAATTATCTAGTTCAACATTTATGCCCTGTTAACTTAAGCATACATCACCTCCTTGTTGTAATATCTGACAAACAGATTCAACCAG
>JADDOW010000051.1 GCA_016782225.1 Nitrososphaeraceae archaeon | reverse complement strand
GGCTATTGGCAGCATATTGGTGTATGCCACTGTTAGCAACTTGCTCAATCGTAGCAAAGAGAAAACAACAAAAGGTGACCAATTGATCGCTTCTGCCGCTTAAGAAGAGAATAGGCAATTTCCTTTTTTTTGATGTTCTGACAGTTGTTAATATAACATTTATAAAATAATTAATGGTATATCTGGGATAGACAAACAAACTTCATCCCACCTATCCGAGATTTTATGTCATGGAAGTCGTGGTTATCTGTACTGTTATTCAATATTCTAATGGATGTGTATGTTGGCCTATGGTTAGCATTGCCTTTTAAGAAACAACAGTATAAAAGTCCCTGCTTACCTGACATCCATGATGGATTGTCAAAATTGATTATTTTAGGTTCAATACCGATGCAGAACCAAAAGCAAGAAAGATGATCCGGTTCTTTGCAAGCATGTGGATTTCTGCTAGTTTGTCACAATAACATACACTAAGTTTGTTCTATAAAATAGTTATATCATTGACCATGTCAATAGTTTCAGCAGATTAGATGGTCTCTGTCCTTATATTAGATGACGAGGAGGACATATCCTACCTTCTGAGACAATTTTTAACACAGAGAGGGTTTGATGCTGTTTCGTTTACCTGTCCTCTATTGGCCTTTGAGCACTTTAAGCATAACCCATATACCTATCCAATTATTATAACGGATTTAAAAATGCCAGGTATGAGCGGTATTGAGCTTGCAAACAAAATAAGAGAGACAAACGATACAGCAAAGATTTTCATAATTACCGCTTTTGACCCAATGGACTTGGAAAGCAAACCCTGTTATAGGCAAGCAAAAATTGAAAGGGTGATACAAAAGCCAATAAATCTTTTGCGGGTTAACAATATAATCAAACAGGCTTTGCAAATTCAATAAAAGAAGGTTTGGCTGATTGCTACCATTACCTGTAAAACCAAAAAGCTTGCAAAACCCACAAGCCTTTGAATAAATTTTGGGGATTAGGCGCATTCTACCTTGTTATTTGCATGGCACTATTCTCATTGCCATGCCATGGTGCTCGGCCAACTTTTTCTTTTGCTCTGGTGCTAACCGATTAAAGTCCTGCTGGTGGTATAGGCAGATACCCTTCATGTCCACATCAAATCTGGAGGGCATAAACATCTTATATTCTACAAGGTCTCGAGTACGGCCTTCGTAGGGGAATGCTCCAGTATCCCCCAAAACAGAGCATCCATTTTTCCCAAGCGCCTTTGCGTTACCACTCATTCTTTTGTAAGCGTCCAAATCAAACTCTGCGCATTCACCGTCAGCAAAATATTCATTTAAAGAATCAACAATTGCCAGAGTACTTTCCCTTTCAAGTCTCTCTACATCCATTGAACTGTGGACTTCAGATAGAGTCCTCCTAACAGAATCCAACGTCTCATAGAAGGAAGCCATCTTGACTGCCTCATTCCTTATCTCAACTTGTTTCTGTATGTAGTGGGAATAGAATTCCCTTAGTGTGGTCAAATCGGGATACACTATCAAACAGTGTAT
>JADDOW010000118.1 GCA_016782225.1 Nitrososphaeraceae archaeon | reverse complement strand
AATGCTAAGGAAGGAACAGTAAAAAGGACAATAGCATAGATTGCCATTAAAATGAACCCTATGGAGAATTTTTTTTGCAATTTGATGATATTTTATGTGAAGTGATATCTGTTCTTAAATGTATATGGAGGTGGTTCTAAATCGTTTCAGTTTATGTATTATATTCCACTATTCTGCAGTTTGGGTATGTGTTAGAAAAGCAGGGATAATTAAGGAGATTGCTTACCCGCATTGCATACCATCATACATTGCTTTTAAAAATTATTCCAACCGTAAATACCTGAAAAATCATATATTCCTCATTACTGACAATAAACTAGTGAACGATAACAGTAATAATAAAAATGGCAATTATGACAAAATTAAGCATCTTGTAGAAGTGGATGATGACATTTTGGCCGTCTTTATTGTAATATCTTCACAAATCAGGGACTTGTACATTGCCAAAGGAGCCCATATTGACAGAGCATACATCAATTCAATTTATGATACTTTAAACCTCAATAACAATAATAAAACCACCGCAGATGGTGAAAAAGGGACACCCGATATCCACAATCTTTTGGGCAAGTTAAAATGGGTAGTTTTAGAACATGAAAACCTAAGGGTATTAAAAATAATCGAAAAAGACAAAATTGTTGTGGTCCTGGTAAACAGCAATACCCAACTACAGCATACCATAGACAACATTTTGGGGTATTATTATGATCTAGATGAAGCACCAAAAAGCCTGTTTTAACGGCTAAAGTTTATAACCACAACCTATAGAAATTGCATACTTTCAAGCATTTTTTTGCATTATATGGCACTAAGGATTTGATAGGTCGAGGCATGTCTTTAACCATACGACCAATAACAAATCCTGATGTTGATATAGACGCATAAATGAATGGTCAAGTAGGCTTTAATACTTATTTTGCATGCGTAGGAGAACTTGAAATTCTATCCATATATTCCCTTTTTTTCTATGGGTATTGACCATTATTTTAAAATAAAGATGCTGTGAGCAATATATCATCTATACTCATCACCACAATCTCCAATTTTCTCAAACAAGTTATTTGACCTTGTACATACAGAATCTATGGCATCACGATCTGACTTATCCAAACTAAAGTTGAATACCTGCTCATTATTGTTTATGTGATCAACTATGCCAAGTCTAACACCTATGATTACGCCTGCTACTGCAGGCTTGTCCAGAATATATTTGGTTGCCACATTTGCAATGCTCGCATTGTGCTTTTGTGCAATTTCATTCAAAGTCGATAAGAGCTCTTGGAACAAATTCCATCCTCCCCATGAGTCTATCATTCGCTTGTATTTTCGCAAGCTTAATGTGTTTAACTCGGTAGCAGATGGTTCTTGCATAACTCCAAGATAGCGCTCTGTCAAAAGCCCTCCACAGATGCTTCCATACGCAAGGAGACTGATGTTGTGTTTCAAGCAAAAGGGCGTCATCTTCACCTCTGGCCTGCGATCTATAATCGAATACTGAACCTGGTTTGATACATATTGTATACCTGAATCTGCAATGATCTTCATTCGTTCGGTGTCAAAATTTGTAAGACCTACATGCTTGATTGTCCCTTTGTCCCGTAAGTCGGATAGGTATTTGAGGGCATCAATATAATACGGATAGGCATAGTCCCACCAGTGGAATTGAAGTAAATCCAGCGAACTAACACTCATTCTGCGAAGTGACCTTTCTATGCTTTGATTAACGAAAGAAGTTGTAATTCTTCCTGGCTGTGGCACCCATTTTGTTAATGCCTGAATCCTGTCAATCTCTTCTTTTCCTTTTAGAGCCAACAATTTACGCCTGAACTGACCGATAAAATCTTCTGCTGGGCCATAAATATCGGCCAAGTCCCAACTGGTAAAGCCAGCATCATGATGCCGAATCATGTCTTTGATTGCCAATTCCTGATTGATCTGTCCGTGTCCACCGGCAACTTGCCACATCCCGTTGACTATTCTGCAAATTGTCAAATTAGGAGACAATTGGTAGTATTTCTCACTTGTGTCGTTCATTCTGCTTTTCTCTACGCCTTCACACACAAATATCAATCAAGAAAGGCCTTAAATTTATCTGGTGTTTTTTTTGGCTTCTGGGGACTCAACGATAACATAACCGAAAATATGGTTTTTGAAAGTTATGATTGCCCTGATACTGATGGGTTTGAGAATAGCAGATTGGCTGCTGATGATTCTGCATCTTTTATGATATTATGTGAATGAACCTAAAAAAACATACGGAATTGATAGGCCTGGATGAATAAAAGTTATTTGGGAAAAGTAAAATTGGCCGCTGCTGCCAAATGCCGCTGAAAAGGTACACAGCAACCTGATGATAGCAGGCATCTGTTTTTTAGTTTACCTATAATCCAGTCAATGCATACAATATGTACACACACACCGTTGAAGTTTAGATGAAATCTTTGACTTCTATGGTGTCAAAATCTGTCCATATGTTATACCCTGTAAACACAAACACCTGAAAGTGAAGGTGCGAATATACGTATAGCCTGCCATGCCAACACTGGCTGTCTCCTGGCCCGCTAGAACCTGTTTACCCCCCATTACCTTTGCACTTTTGTATCCCAAGTGGTCGTATCTGGTGTTCTCTCCATTTTGGTGCGTAATTGAGACAAAGTTTGAATAGTTCCAATATGATGGATCAGAGCCTCCAACATAGGAGTCATCTTTGACATATGTGATCATACCGTCTGCCGCGGCAGGAACCGGGGTGTTTTGTGGGGCAATAAAATCTACTGCGTTTCTAGGATTGCCTATATGCGCTGGGGAAGAAGTTCTGTCGATTCGTTGAAGCAGGTTTTGAGGCACAGGTATTGTATATTTGTTATAAATTTGCATTATACGAAAATAAACACTCTTTACAGTATAGTGCGGTGTAACAAACTTAAGAGATAAACAGTCAGCTGAATCTTTTTGTGAACCATAATATGTGTTAGCGGATTATTAGGTTAATAAAAACACAATGGCAGACAGCTGCTGCTGCCATTCTCTTGGAATTATTTGAATGTCTAAGATAACGAGGACATTTTCAAGATTATTGCCTTTCTTGGCAGGGTCAAAGAGCGGCTGCATAGTCTCCTCCGCAATACAAGGGACATCCGTATTTTTATTGTGTTCTTTGTTGATAGGTTATATGGCAACACATCCATGAATTTAGGATATGACTTTTGTGCTATCGGGGAGATAAAATGTCAAGGACAGGGCACAAAACCTTGATTTCCGGATTTATTTGAGACTACCTGAGACATCGGAGACAACTTCTCTATCTTTATATCAGTGTGTAACTTTACTTGATAATTGCTTGTTGATAATTAATTCGATTCTTGGATTGAGTATATTGTTTTTATTTTTGTTTTCACCGTATTTGATTTTTAATAATGCATCTGCTGCTGCATATGCCGAATCGTACTGGTCTAATGGAGCACCTATGACAACGGCAAGATCTGAAATCACCAGCGCTGTCTTGGATAACAAGATATATGTTATTGGTGGCTTTGAAAACGGTCGCAGTACTGTTTCTGCTGTGGAGGTTTATGATCCCATTGCAAATAAGTGGACAACTGTGGCTCCGTTGCCACAGCCATTGGACCATACAGCGGCATCTGCTGCATCTTTTGATGGAAAACTGTATGTTGTTGGAGGTGGCTATCTTGATAGGGACAACATGTCCGACAAATTATACATATACAACCCTGATTATAACAATTGGACTCAAGGTGCAAATCTTCCGGGTGCTCGTTGTGCTATGACTGCAAATTTTGTCAACGGTATTTTGTATGTAGTTGGGGGCGTTGACAATCAAAAAACATTGGACAGCCTTCTGGCGTATGACCCAACAACTGATGCATGGTCTGAAAAGTCATCCATGCCTACAACAGCAAGGGAACACCTCACATCTGCTGTAGTTTACGGTAAACTGTATGTTATGGGCGGAAGGACTAACGGAATGTCTGCCAATGTTGATACCAATGAGGTTTATGATCCAAAAACAGACAAGTGGACAGTACTGGAACCAATGCCTTCCAAGAGAGGTGGCTTGGCTTCTGCAGTGGTCAATGGATCCATCTATGTGTTAGGAGGTGAACAACCATCAGGCACATTTGATAATAACGAAAAATTTGACACAGCAAACAACAAATGGACTGTTGAAGCCCCTATGCCAACAGCAAGACATGGATTGGCAGCTGCTTCTATCGGAGATGAGATATATGTGATTGGCGGTGGTCCACGGCCTGGGGGCTCAGCGGTTAGCCTAAATGAGATATTCCATACTGGAGGAAAGTAGCCAAAACATTATTCTTAACTTTTGTTTGCATCGACTAGTTTTAAATGATCTTAGACTATATCTATGGCTGCGATTAAGGGTGTCTTTTACTTTATCGAGAGTAAGGTCTTTGGGTGCGTTGTCGCCACCGTCATTAAATACCCCTTGTCATTATAATAGCAATATTAGTCATTTAGACTAAATTGTCCTCAAGCCATCCACCACATATTGAACTGCAATTGCTGCAACTAAAACCGCAAACACTCTGGTAATGATTAGCGAACCGCGCCTTCCAAGTATTCTGTAAATAGGCGATGTCAAATAAAAAATGACAAATGTGATTCCTATCACAATTGCAATTGAGAGCATTGTTACGGCCAATCCGGCAGTCTGAAAAGACAGTATGACGGAAGTAATGGCACCTGGGCCTGCCAATAATGGAAATGCCAATGGAACAACACCCGACTCATCAGAAACAGTTCCACCGAATCTCCATGCACCATGAGTTAGCAACTCTATTGAGACTATGAAAAGCAGTATGCCACCTGCAATCATAAAACTGGAAATTGTGATTCCAAAGATTGACAGAATCTGGTTCCCTGCTACTGCAAAGATCATTAACAAGGCGCCTGCAGTAATAACGGCAGTTTTTGATACCCTATCACGCTTTTTTTTTCATTTTTTGAGTAATGGTGGCAAACAAAGGGATGGTACCAATAGGATCAATTATTACAAAAAGGGCTATAGATGACCTTAAAAGATCATCTCCAAAGGTGTTTAAAAATGAGAACAAATCCTGCGATATGATGGAAATTATATCCTGGGCCATGGTACAGATAAATCAAAGGATGCAACATTTATACATGACTCTGCCGGCAGCAGGTAGACAGTTAGGTTTATGATGTTGATATCGACAACTACTACCTACTACTACTATTGCTATTGCAAACATGAAGGTAAAAAACCACACCTTATACAACACAATACAGTCCATATCATAAGATTTGTAACGAAAAAACCATACTACGGGGATAGCGGATATTTGTCTGGTTTAAAGTTTGCCACTGTTCTCCAAATCTGTTGGCACTATTTAATCTGTATTTCTTATTGTTGGTGATGAATTATTGGACTTTAGATATAATCAGATACAGCAAAAAGCGTACCTCATTAACGTAACATGGGGTTATTGCAGAAAAAGAGAAAACATTTGACAGGTTTTATCAATAATGTGACTGACTTTATAATATCAAATAGAAACAAATTTGTATTTGTTCCCAACAAACCAACTCTACTTTATAATAACGATGTATATTGGGATATCCTATGGGACAATTGACGCAATTTGTCCATAAGTTTGATTTACATTTGATAGTATGTATTATTGGTTTTGCAAATCATAAACTAGATAAGGTGCCCTCTTCTTGCTTATACTCTGGGTCTTTTGTTTGGAAGAATATGACGATAAGGACAATGAAAATGCGAATGGGGGATATACTGTCAACAGTGGGAGCAATAGGTTAGAAGAAATGCATTCACACTCTAACCCTGACTCTCTGCAAGACCGTTTTATCATGATATTTTTTGCAAGATACTCTTTTGCTTGACTATGTATTGAAGAATTTCAGTTGGTGGTAGTTTGTAGAGTGTCAGATTGGTCTGATACCCTGGTCCCGCAAACATCAATATGTTGGAGGTTTAGAACAATTTATTTATAAAATTTATGTACATTAAATCAGGTTTACCTATCCAAACGTAAAAATGTGTAATGCCTGAAAACCTTTTCCCTTGATATCGATTATAGGCGAATGGGTTCCATCATATGGTTGATGGTTTGCGATATTGTACAATCGCGGGCCATCGATTAGCAATTTATGACCATCTACAATATCTACTCCTTTGGATTTGTTAGATAACAAAGAATTGTCCTCATGTACTATTCCTTGTACAATACCTCCTGCTACCAAGTTTACCGATTTTGCAGAATATGTCAATACAATCTTCTTGCCAAACTCGCCTGTAATTCCGTATTATCGGGATTGTTTTTCCATTCTCCTTCCAGATATACCTGTATTAGGTTTAATGCTGGAATTGGCGGAATGGCGTATTTTATAACCTGTTCCGGATGAAAACCTTCTGGATTCCCTAATGACGTCTTTGAATTTATGTCCAAAATATAGCTCAGAGGTATTTATTTATGAAAAGTACACTGGTTGCTCAAGAAATCTGCTAATTTTGTTCTGGTTATTTGGAATTTTATTCACATCTGAAGGCTTTGAATTGCTTTCTACAATCTCCATACCAATTTTAGAATTTCGTTCAGATAACAGCGATTGAACCATTTTTTCTGTTTGATCATAGTCCCCTCACCAATCCTGTCGTACCTTATATGGCCTTGGTCATCAACCAAGTACATCCTTGGCCAATAATTGTTCCCATATGCATTCCCATGTCTTGTATTCATTATCTTGAATAACTGGATACTTTATGCCATACTTTCCCACCGCCTTCTCTACATTATCAATGCTTTTTTCAAATTCAAATTCTGGCGTATGTACCCCAACTATCACTAAACATTCATCGGAATACTTTGTATTCCAGTCAATAAGATATGGAAGAGTTCTCAGAACATTAATACAAATATAAGTCCAAAAATTGACGAGCACTACGACTCCCTTTGGATTATCCATTGTTATAGGCATTTGACTATTATTGATGTTTAAGGCTCCAACAGTTTTTTCAAACTCGGGTGCCACTGCCGTACTGAAAAAGATCTTTGTAAAATTTGTTATAGAATCGAAAATTATTGTTACTGACAGCGC
>JADDOW010000052.1 GCA_016782225.1 Nitrososphaeraceae archaeon | reverse complement strand
TGAAATAGAGCATCTTCAAGCTATAGATTTATCGTTAAGTTAACAGCGCCCTACATCCAATATTAAAACTTAAATCCATTACAATTAACTTTTTTAATTGTTGTCAACAACATTATTTCCAATAAGAGCAATACTAGTGATAGCAATAGCAACAACAGCAGGAATCAATTTATCCATGTATCCGTTAAGTCAAATCGTCACAGGCATATCACAATCATCACAGTTTCCATTATCACTGCCACCACCACAATCGCAACAACAACAGCAAAACTCAACAACCATCACCACCAATGGTACTTCCATATTTGATTTGGAAAGTCATCTTTTAAACTCGATATTCAACCAAGTGCAAAATTCAGTAGTACAGATAACCTCCACAATGCATATACCCCAACAAACCACCCCGTATCCAAACCCTCCCTCAGACAACCCAAATGAGGACCAGAATGCTACTGCATTGGGTTCGGGTTTTGTATATAGCGATAAAGGCTATTTAATTACTAATTACCATGTAATTAGCAATGCAAATACAGTTGACGTTACATTTACAGATGGAAACAGGTATACTGCTTCTGTCATAGGCAAAGATCCACTAAGCGATATAGCAGTTTTAAAGATTATAGAAAACCTCAATAAGCCTATTGTCCCCCTAAAGATCGCCAATTCTACCAATATAAAGGTAGGAGATAAAGTGATAGCAATTGGAAATCCATATGGTTTGGACAATACTATGACTACAGGAATAGTAAGTCAGACAGGTCGCCTAATTCAGGAACCTTCCGGTATTTCAATCACCGATGCCATCCAGACTGATGCACCACTTAACCCAGGTAATTCCGGTGGGCCATTGCTGAACATAAAAGGTCAGGTCATAGGCATGAACACTGCAGGCGAGTCTGAAAGGGTAGGATTTGCGGTTTCCTCTAACACCATTGTTAAGGAAGTGCCCATTCTTATACAAGATGGATACTTTACCCATTCTTATCTAGGTATCGATGGCACTACACTTACTTCTGACTTAACGTCACAATTTAACAACATATCAAAAACATTTAGGGGTGTTTATGTGAATACAATTATAAAAGATGGACCGGCCGATAAGGCCGGTATTAGAGGTGCCACAACTGATTATTATGGACAAAAACATGGCGGGGACATTATTACAGCAGTCGATAAGCAAAATATAACAAAAATGGACCAATTGGTTACCTTTATCAATCAAAATACAAGACCTGGAGACACTACAACTATAACAGTATACAGAGATGGACACTATATGGATTTGAAAGTAGACATATCGGCACGACCCTTATCACCATCACCTCCTAAATAACAAACCCTCAAAAACAATGTGCTACTGTATAGCATACCAATGCAATACGGTTTTTTAATTAAATAATTAATTCTGTAACAGATTTTAACAAAAGCGTTAAGGTCCCAATCAACGATATTGCATGCAAAGTCTCCAAACCAATAATTTCTTTTCTAATCCTGGAATCCACTCAAAAACGGATATTGGCATTGGCATTATCCCGCATATTGTCGATTAAATCACCATGACCCATACTCATTGTTTTGTTACTCCCATTTTAGCAGCACTATGTGATTTGTATCATATGGAATATTCAGTATAAATCCTATTATCATTCTACTCTAATAATGAACTATGAGAATATATCAAAATTAACTTAACAAACACAGATAATTACGATTCGTATTGTATCATATAACTCAAATATTGCCTGCAAAAGGGAACAAGCCGATTGTAACAGCAATCAGTTCAAGGATAAGGAACATACCATGGCCAATATTTTGTTGTTCATTCAACATTTTTTTTATTAGTTGTTTATGCATGCCAATATGCAAGGTGGAGTTATGAACTAAACCACATAACGAATCGGCCGAATCTTTTTATGGGTTTATCACCATATGAATTTAAAAATCCTTGAAATGTAAAGGGCCAGTTTTTGTTCAATTTTCATTTGAATCCCTAGACCACGGGATAAAAAAACCGTAATAACTTAAAGGTCAAAATTATCCATATGCAATCAAATGATGCTGCTTTTGTTCAAACAATAGCAAAAAGGGCTAGAGTTGCCAGACTCTCCACAATTGACATTGAAAACATCCCCCATACTGTACCAGTAGTCTTTGCATTTATTGGTCACCACTACTACATACCACTGGATAGGAAAAGGAAAACACAACCAGTTGAAAAATTAAAAAGAGTTAGAAACATACAACACAATCCAAATGTTGCACTGCTAATAGACGAATATGATGATGATTGGAGTAAATTGGTTTTTGTAATGATTCAAGGCAAGGCATGTCTGATAGGCAAAGAGGAGGAAAAAGGAAATGAGAATAACAATAATAGAAACAACAATTCCGTACTAAAAGAAATTCACAAAGTGCTCTATCAAAAGTATCCTCAATACAAGGAGGTTGGGATTGGGGAATACTGCATAAAGATACAACCACAAAAAACAATCACCTGGAAGAATGATAAGTGATTGTTTATCCTTTACCAACCCAATTTCATTTATTTGGCAAATCTTGAGAGCTGTTTTGTAAGGTCAATCATTTTATCAATGTATTTGCCTAATGGTGAGAAATTATAGCCAAACGCTATGTGGTCTACACCTAAATCCCTCATTTTCCTTATATCCTCGCCTATTTCGTCAATAGTTCCTGTCAAAGTGGGCCTATCTGTATTGTTGCCAGAAGCGATAAAGGAATTTTCTTTAAGATCTGGATAGGCTAAGAGAACAATCCCGAAACTATCTGCATTTTTGTTTGCTTTGATTGCTTCGTTTCTAAAATCCTTTATGATGGTTTCGACATATCCTAGTGGTGCTACACCAACCACAATACCAAGCCAGCCATTCAAGTCATTCTCAACAATCCTTTTAATTGTGTTTGGGCTAAATCCTCCAAGGTATATGGGAATATGTGGTTTCTGTAATGGTTTTGGTCCTATCTTTGATTGAGGTATGCTATAGTACTGTCCTTTGAATTCTACATTTTCTTCAGTCCATATCTTTTTCAACACCCTTACATATTCATCTGCCCTCTTGCCCTTGTTGCTAAACGGTACATTGGAAACTTGGAATTCATCTTTGGACCAACCAATTCCAAATCCAGCAATGCTTCTTCCTTGTGAAAATATGTCTAGTGAAGCAAATCTTCTAGCTAAAACTACGGGATTATGAAACAGCATGTCGATAACTGATGTTCCTAACGAAATTTTATTGGTATTTGCAGATACAAATGTCAGTGTTTCCAGCGGATCCATCATTATTTGATATTCTTCAGGTAGACTCCCGTCAGGTGTTGCGGGATAAGGGGTTTGGGGATGGGTGGGCCAGAGAAGCCTTTCAAACACCCAGAGGGAGTCGAGACCCTCACTTTCTGCCATTTGTGCCATATGAAGTACATTCTCCCTTGTTGCCTGTGAACCCGCCTGAGGCAATGAAATACCCACCTTCAAGATGAATTCAAAACTGATTCAGTTATATTAAAGCATTTAAATCAAAGCTGATCAATAGTATTTTTCAAAAACGTAAACATCAGTAAATGTGCTGTAAAATCATGAAATAATAATGGTAACATGGATTTTATGGAATATATATTTGTCATCGGCAATCTACTACAATATTGGCGCCGATTGTAATAAATTATAAAAGTTATCTTAGCTAAATAAACATTTGGACACTCAAATAAATGAGAAAAGATAGAAGTCAATCATATGATCTTTAAACCAAGACTGATGTTATATTAGGTATCAAAAATTTCTATGAGTGCACAAAAACAACACATAACCATACGGATTCATCACACTTCCACCTTCTCGCATTCAACACATCAACCATATCCATAGTTCATTGATATTAAACCAATGTCGATAAAGCATACCATAGAATAGAGAAATCGCTCATACCAAATGAACCAATAACAACATAAATTATTCATGGAGAATCCAATTCTAAAAACACAGTTTCGAGTCCTTGTCCCTATGTTTTAAACTTAATCCAATAAAAATCTATTTCCCGAGTAAATCCAAAGTAAATGGCCCCTGAATCTTCTAGGTTTTAGTATCTTATTGATTGCCTTTACGGTCTTTATTTCGTTTAATTTTATAATGTCTAAGAATAATTCCCAAAACAATTCCAATCACTATAACAACAGCCATTATATCAAAAGTTATGGAATATTTATCATAGAATCCAAACCATGCTTTCCCTACATAGAAACCGACAAGCGTGAGAAAAACACACCATACTAATGATCCTGCAAAGGTAAAGAGAATAAACACCGATAGCCTCATTTTCTGAGTACCTGCAGGTATCGACACAATTTCCCTTATCCCTGGCGCCATCCGCCCAAAAAATACTGCTGATTGACCGTGTCTTTCAAACCATTCTTCTGTTTTTTCTAGTTCCTCTTTCCCAATTCCAATGTATCTTCCGTATCTTAGAATTACAGGTCTGCCTATTTGCCTCGATGCATAATAAATTATTATTGCGCCTACAGTAGATCCAGCAGCCCCCATGACAGCCATACCGAGGGCACCCTCTACCAACCCCAAATTTTTAGAATACGCAGTAAAACCAGCTAATGGAAATACCAATTCACTTGGTATAGGTGGAAAAAGGTTTTCCAATAATGCAGCTAAAAACACCCCAGCATATCCATAGTCTGCTATCCATGTAGTTGTAGCATTTACCATATTCCCTACAAAAGAAAATTCTTGACAATCAGTAACAAAACCCTCGTCGGAATATTTCGACGGTGATATACAAGATATTGGAGTTTTTGAAATATCCATTTGCCGGCTTGCATGATTGTCAAATGTGGGATTAATAATTATAAAAAATATTATCAATATAAAGACTGAAACAATTGGGATCAACCTAATAGCATTCTGTAAATTTAAAACATATTAATTATTTCTACTGATATAGGTTATTAAATAATTATTATTAGTGAGTTGATGTTATAATTCAAGACACAATATTATTGTTTAACTTCTTGAGTACGGAACAAGTCATTTACAAAATAAAATAAAATTATGCATCAAGAAAACATTCATGGCACACACCAAGAACAAAGGAATTTGAAAACCACATATTTGAAATAGTTGGTTTTATTTTTTGAATTGCATTTTACAGCCTACCAAATAATTTCAAATGTGTTTACCACAACATCTTGTGACAATAACTTTAAATTCTTATTCTATTCTATAGTAACAATATGACTGAATAACAAACCATGAGAGCCCATTACAATTCATGTCCCTCTGAGCAGACGTATTTTTAAACAGGAATGCTTGGTGAAGACGGCAACATGCACCCAATTACACACATTGGTACATTAATTACCACCAAGTGGTATCTTTATTGTGAATAGTGGTTTGTTTAACAAATAAGCTAGCAACAGGTTTAATTCGAGGAAAGAACACAGATGCACATACTCAGCATTTCTAAATCAATTTGAATTTGGATTTATATTCTCAAAAAAGAGAATCAAATAATGAATTAAATACATTAATTCATAAACATTCTGACGTGTTTACAAACATTCAACAAAGAAAAATAATCATGATTCTCGCTGTGGCCGCAGTATCGTCACTAATGTACAATACCACATTAACACCATCGTTTGCCCAGGTAAATAACACTCAAGGTAATTCTTCTGGCAATGTGTCGACCTCAGCGGATAATGATACAAGTACTCAAGATTATATTTTGAACATTAGGTCATTGCTCAATCAAACAATATCGGCATATGAAGCTAATGATACTGCAAAGGCTAGTGAATTGGCAACAACCGCTTATTTGGACAATTTTGAGTATATTGAGGAACCAATAGGTGAGGAGCTATCAGAACAGGGAGAGGAACTACTGAGGGAGCAACTAAGTGCGCAGATAGATAGCAATGCACCAATAGAGGATATCAGACAAACCGTCAATGCGATAAATACAGTATTAGATGAAGCGGAAGAATCATTAACTCCCTAATCCTTTTGTCATAAACAGTATCACAAATCCATTTACTTTGATACAATAGACAATTTTTACATATTTCTTTATTTTTTGATTTAGGCAAATCCACGTAATCGAAACAAACGCTACCATTGTTTTTATTCACCATTAAGCCGAATACACACAGTAATAAAGGTCACAAAATATCAAGACATACATGTTGCATAATCTATGTAATTTTCCAGTATTGTTATTTACATATTAACGTAAATCTCTTACCTCTGTTACTCAACACAGTATAATACAGGGTAAAAGATAAAGATGAGGATGATAGAGCTACGAGGAAAAGCCGTTAGACAAGGTGACAGAGACTCACCTTAGGCGGCCATGAACCAGAACAATTGGAAGATGAATGAAGAAAAAATACTCGGTGCACAATCCTTGGTAGTTTAAAAACAACGGGCCTACAAAAAAATCAAAATTATAAAAAAATCAGGCCATTCTAAGAATTTCCTTCTAACAATGTCTTGACTGCGTTTCTAAACTCCTCATCATTGAGTGGAGGTACATTCGCAATCTTGAGGTTTTGTTCAATGTGTTCTGGCTTCTTATAGCCTATAAGCGGGGCAATAACAGATGGACTTGATCGTATTATCTGAACCAATTTTGCGACCTGATCGGTTAATCCCATATAGTCAGGAATTTTAGATTTAAGCAACCGGCTCTGAAACAATGGGTTGCTGGTAAACACTTTAATGCCAAATTTATCGGCAGCCTCCAGTATAGTTAAATTTTTTTCTGACCCGACATTTTGATTTTTAAGAAACAATGCCTCACTGTAGGCTAAGTTGTACGGAAGTTGGATAAACCTAAATCCGTGTTTTTCACCCCCAATTTTTTCAGCAAGTTTGACTACATCCTCTAATGACAAATATTCTTCATTCTCCTGTGGCACTCTAAAACAGGTCCATGTTGCCATCCCATAATATCGGATTTTGTTATTTGATCTGTATTTTTCATACACTTCAAATACCTTTGAAAGCATTTCCAAGAATTGCTCTCTGTTAACGTCATTATGCCAACTTTCAAATGCATTATGTATATACACCAAGTCAATGGTACTAAGATGCATATTCATCAATGACTTTTCAATACATCTAGAAATATAGTTCGGATTGAGAACATTGTAACCGGAACTAATATCACTGACATCTATTACTCCCGGTGAAATGAACATATTTTGCATATATTCTGTTACGCCTATTCCAGGATAATCGCCATCGTTTGTAATATACCCATTCTTTGTACATATGAATACCTCATCCCTTGATACTACACCTTCATCATCTATCAGGCGTGATAATGCTCGCCCGATGCTTTTCTCGGATTTCATAGCACGGTAATTAATAGCAGTGTCTATCACGTTTACGGCACCAGATTTGATGGACTCATAAACTGCATTTTCCATCGCCTGGTCATCTTCCATAGTTGGCTGGCCAAGGTAAGTCCCCATGCCAATGCTTGATAGACAAAGCCCATCAAAATGACGAAAGTGACTTGATGGCTTTCCTTTTTTTTGAACCGCATTCTCTACATATTTTTTGGTTCCGTTACGAGTTGCATATCCATTTATTACTTTGTATGTACTGGACAATTATAGATCGCTTTACCATTCATCTGAAATTAATATGTTTAAATCAACAAATTCACATATAGTCGATATTTGACCTTCATCTACAAATTACATTTAAAAAAATACAGTCCTTTAGCAATGATTTGGCAATAATTATAATGCACCAATAAATCATAAAGCCGATTGTAATAAAGTTTGTTTATAGTATTATGTCTGTATGTCAAAAATAAATTTGACACAGATTATGATGCAAAAGTTTGCTTTAGAGTTAAATGCCCTTCTTGCCATGGAAAATGCAGGAATAGAGCGCCTTCAATCCAGAGTTCAGGAGGTCAGCCTTCCTGATGCAAAACAAAGGATGCAGCATCACATTGCTGAAAGTTTAGTTCACCAAGAAAGACTGCAGCAGCTAGTCTCCAGCATTGGTGGAACACCTACCCAGGAAAAAATAGGCCTACCATTACCATCGTATCCAAAGCCTATGCTTGATATGATGAACATTCTAATGACTAAAGAGGAATGGGAATTAAAAAATGCAGAGTTTGATATGATTGTGGAAAATGCAGAAGTAACATGCTATCTCATGGTAATACAGAAAGCCCAGATGGCTGGTGGTGAGTTTTTAAATACCATAGAACCTTTGTCGCTTAATATGAAAGATGAGCAAAGCATGGTTGATTGGATAAGAACAAACACCCCCGCAATGCTGGCACAGCTATGGCCAAAGATACAATCAGCTATGGATACTTCTTCTTCTTCCCCATCTTTCTCCTCACCATCACAATCACCCGAATCATCACAATCACCCGAATCATCACAATCACCCGAATCATCACAATCACCCACCCAATTTCAATAACGAAATGAAATCATTAGTATGGCATGGACCCATGGATGTTCGCATAGACGATAAACCCAAACCAACCATTCAGCATCCAGAGGATATAGTGTTACGTGTTACATCAACTGCCATTTGTGGCACTGACCTTCATCTCTATCATGGAACTGTGCCTGGAATGCAACCTGGTCAAACTCTAGGACATGAATTTATGGGAGTGGTAGAAGATGCAGGAACCCGCGTTACTGAAGTAAAAGTAGGCGACAAAATAGTAGTTCCATTTAACATAGCATGCGGTCAATGTGGATGGTGCAGAAACAACGAATGGTCTCAATGTGACACAGCTAATCCCAGAGCAGATATGGGAGCAGTTTTTGGTTTATCTCAACTTTTTGGCGGGTATGAGGGCGGACAAGCAGAATATGTTCGAGTGCCTTTTGCAAATGCGGGGGTTGCGCTGAAAGTTCCAGAGCACATAAAAACAGATGAACAAGTTCTTTTTCTCAGCGACATATTACCAACAGGTTATTTTGCAGCAGATATGGCTAATGTAAAGCCAGGGGACGATGTTGCGGTATTTGGTGCAGGGCCAGTTGGCTATTTTGCTGTAATGAGTTGCTTTTTGAGGGGTGCCGCCAGAGTATTCTCCATAGATCACTGGCCCATGAGGTTAAACAGGACAAAAGATTTGGGGGCCGAAATTATCAATTTTGATGATGAGGATCCAGTTGACATCATCAGAAAAGAAACTGGCAGAAAAGGAGCCATTTGTATAGATGCCGTTGGATATGAGGCCGTAGGACACATGGCAGGCAATATTAGTAATAGGGACGGCAATAACCTTGTTATACAAGGCGCTGCCACTAACAGCACTGGTCATGATCATTCCAAAGTAGCATTACCTGCATATCAGCCCGTTAATCCGATGCAAGTAATAACATGGATGTGCCAGATTGCAAAGAAATACTCAACTGTATCCATACCCGGAGTATACGGTTCTGCCTATGATCAGTTTCCATTAGGGTTGTTGTTTAACCGTAACGTTTCAATACATATGGGTCAATGTCCCGTTAAGAAATATAGCGAGCAACTGTTTCATCTTATCGAAACCAAAAGAATAGACCCCACCAAAGTTGTAAGTCATACAATGAAACTTGATGATGGACCCAAAGGATATGAAGACTTTGATTCAAAAGAAGATGTAATGAAAATTGTACTTAAAACACAGCAATAAAGATAACAATAGCAACAATAACAATAAAAATAATGGCGATATCTGAAATTGCATTGCCGATTAGATTTTTAAGCGAAAAGCCGATAACAGCCTAAAACTGCACTTATTGCTTGCCATTAACTCCCTAATTGATGGAAAATGGAGATAGAAGAACTGTTATTGTTACATCAATAATTACATTTTTTAATGCATATCGATATCAAATGGTTTGTATTTATCCGAATTTAGAAGGTCAGCAGCACTGTTTATAGAACAAGAGGCAATAAAGTACAAAAACATTGGAAGAACTAAAATAATACGGATTAACCCCATTATTTCACTATACCAACCAATGGGATGTCCGAGAACTCATCGAGCAATTTCGTTTGATTATCAAAGTTTATGACTAGAATCCTGTTGCCTAAAATGGATACTGAAGTATTGATATCTTTTAAAGTATTTGTTTCGTCTGGGCGATCAGTATCCAGAGACTGCACTTCTCTAACCACATCAATCTTGCCGTGATATGTAGTATCATTATTTTGTTGGTTAATAGTATTTACTCTAAAATTTGAAAGATCATAAGAGGTCAAATTGGAATCTTGTTGATTCCCAATTGTTGATTGTGTTTGGTTATTGAATCCTGTTCCTAGCGACGATACCGATAAAATTGCATCATTATTTTTAGAACCAGCAACGGGGTTGGCGTTGGGGTTGGCGTTGGCGTTGGTGTTTGGAGCAACGGGGTTGGCGTTGCCAGCTAAAACATTGTTGCTAGAAGTGTCGGCATTAGAATTAGAAAGGACAGCATTATTGGAATTATAAAATACAGGCTGTTTTGTAAATGAAGAATTAAAGCCGTTGAAATTGCCATCCCTAGTTGTTAGTGACCAGTTTCCAAATAAGCTATTAACAATAACACCGGTAGTTGTATTATATTCGGCACTGACTATTACACCTTTCAGATTTACGTTATTTAAGGATAAAGAAGAAATCGTTGAGGTTGAGACTCCGCATGAGGTTTTACTTGTGCTTGTGGTTTGGCCATTGTTATTTGTTTGTGATTGGATTGAGAAATTAGTATTACTATCGCAGTTAACATTATTATTATTGTTTGTGTTTGATTGTATTTCTTTATCAATGCTTGATTGTAAATCATTTCGAAATTGGTCTATTGATTCGCCAAGATTAGAAGATGCATTTGCAAGGTTAAAAGTTTGAAAACCTATTGAAACAAAAAATGAAGGTAATAAAATTAAAATTAAAAAGAAACTTTTAGTTTTATATGGAGATATTATTGAGGATATTACATCAAAAAAATATGTTTTTTTAAGTATCATAAATAATCTAGTTTTAGTATAGGAAATATGCGATATATGTATTACTAAATGGTAATTGTTTATTCCTTCCCCAGGTTATAAAATTAAATGTTATTACGCATAAGGAGCCTCTTTCAATATTATCTATTAAATATCTACATTCATCATTATCTAAAAACATAATTGAATCCACTCTAAAATACCAGTTTGACATTACATTATGTTTCGGGGGGAAAAAATTCAAACAACACAACACCGCTCCAGGTACAGACTAAAGTTACAAATCGGCAATTAGGGATAACACATTTAAAGAAACCAATCATCCCTCTGCCTAACCAACCTATTGGAAGATTTTTTTGCACTAAATTAGATACGAAAAATGCCAGTTTGGGCATTTATCTAATCAATGTAATCGCAATTGCGTCTTTTGCATATGGGACTTCATCTTTGGGTGCTTTAATCTCAAAGAAAAAGAATTTTCTGAACAAAAAATATTAGCTCTAAATGCGTATGGGTCGGGATTGCTTATTTCACTGCAATACTTGGAATGGTTACAGATGCTAAAAAGGCCATAGGAATGATTCAAACAAGGTTTTTTTTATAGTTGGAGCAGTAGTGTTTATAATTGCAGACCTAATTGCAGAAAAGAAGTGTGGAGGCGCTGGGATATTACTTAATTGGATTAGATATCATCCCAAATTCATTAGATATGGGTGTATCAATTGCAGCTGCAGGTCCAATCGTGGCACTGGTCATTATTATTGGAATGCAGAATGCTCCAGAAGGTATTGCAGCATATAAATAAATGATGACTGGAAAAACCGCTTTTAATAACAATCCAAAGAAGGCATTTGCTGCGATAGGCATAGTTTCCGTAATTCCCATATTTTTAGGATTGACTGGTTTGTTTTACTTACAAGGTATGGATTACGTTATTTCAATGATATTGGCGTTATTCGCTGGAGGAATATTTTATATGCTCCATTACGTCATGATCCCTAAAACCCATAAAGACAGAAAATGGATGCCAACATTTGGAGCGGTTTTTGGTTTTGTTATAGGTTTTGCAATGATAACGACAACGTGGTGGGGGCCAATAACACAAACCTAAAGAGAAGGTATTTTGTACTAGATATCAAAAAAATCTTTTCCATTAACAGGAGTGCCAGAATATTCAGCAAATTTGCTAAAACAATCAATCGCACAAAATGCGCTACATTGCTTTTTTAACCATTAAATGAAGAACACCGTTTTTTTTATATACATCTCCAATGACATCAAATGAGTTTCCCTTTTTCAATAACGCCCTCGGTCCCGCATAATCAAAATAATCCAAAGAAGCATACCATTTTTGATCCACAACTACAATTGCTTTTCCATATAACACCTTTTCTATAAAAACTGAATATTTTTTTCCTGGTATGAATTTAACTGAATCTGCCAATGAGATAGTTTTTTTATTTATCCAGACCACCCGTTTTATTTTTTCCAAATTTTCTATTGCTTTTTTTACAACATCCCTGTCAAGTTTTGTTAATTTATGTAAATATGATACATCCAAACCATTTTTCCCCGATTTTGCCAGTAAATCATGAATCTGTCTTTGCGCTTTTTCAACCATTTTTCGGTTATCCAAAGCCAAAGACACATCATACAAAAGTTCCAGATCCTTTTCAGAAGTAGATGAGGAAGGATTCTGACCATCAGTGTATCTTTTTTTATAAGACAGTTTTTTTAAAAAATATTTAACGCTTCTGCTAGAATTAGTGGATATGGAATCCATAATAGGGTTAAAATATTCATCGGAGCCAACATCGTCATCATTAACGGAAGCACCATCATCATCGGTATCAACAGGTTTTTCTGGGATTGTATCTATTTCAAATGTATTCATTTTTTCGGTAACGTCAAAAGATCTCTTGTTATAAGTGTTTAAGTCAAAACCCATATCTTTTAAAACATGTTTCATTTTAGCAATCTTTTTTTGAGCAATCTCCAAATATTTAGAGTCTATCGAATCAGTGGTCACCAGAACAACAACTTTTCCATCGGAAAACCTACCTGTTCTTCCCCGCCTTTGAATAAACCTAATCTCACTTGGAACAGGCTCATAGAATATTACAAGGTCAACATTCGGAATGTCAAGGCCCTCTTCAGCTACAGATGTAGCCACCAAAACAGGGAAAAGCCCCTTTTTAAAGTCATTTAAAATAGATAACTGCTTATCCTGATTGATTCCTTTCTGATTTTTTTTATTAGACTGACCATAAAAGCCTTTGCAGGGAATATCGTTTTCATTTAACACATTAATAATTTCCTCTAATGTATCTCTATATTGGGAAAATACCAAAATTTTTCTTTTGTTTAATCCTTCAATTCCCAGGTTAGATTCATTATTGGTAACATTATCAGTATTGTTATTACCTTTAGTTTTTTCAACCACCATATTATTTTTGTCATTCGTTTCGCTAGCCTCCTCCTTGCCAGCGGGGGAATAAAGAAAACCTTTAACAATGGACAATGTATCTTGGATTTTTGGGTGTGAGGACGCTTTACCATTTTTTAACATTTCCAGGACTTTTTGGATTCTAGGATCAGAAAGTAACTCCTGATAAGTTTTATTTGGAATTTCTTTTTCAAATTTATTGAAAAATTTTTTTAAAGAGAAGCCTCCCTGTGACTCTATTAAATCACGGCAATACAGCAGAATCATTGCCATAGATTGATATTTTAAGGCGGCATATAGAAAAAAATTGTTGTTATTGTTGTTGTTGTTTGAGTCGGATATTTTAGACTTAAGGTAATCAGCCAGGTTTAACAGATCTTTCCTATAAACATTCTCAATTTTTTTTTTGTTTTTTATGAAACCATTATCAATTAGCCACCTGATCTTATCACCAATTAGAGACTGAAAGATACCAGAGATTTCTTTATGCTCTTTATCCAAGTCAATTAGGTTATGCTCTATATCTATGTTATAGACATAGGGTAAAACATCTTCATCATCCTCAGATTTCACTATAATTTGCTCAACAAAGAGGCTAGAGCATATTTTTTTTATTTTTTCCCGATTAGATCCAGGGCTAGCAGATAAAGCTAGCATTAGAGGAATTTTATCAGAGTCAGGGTTATCATAAAAATTTTTTGATATTGAGGTATAGCTATAGTCTTTAACCGCCCTATGGGCTTCATCAAAAACTACCAGGTAAAAATCGTCTTTTTTTAAGATATTGTTGTCAATGTCATTTCTTACCAGCTCGGGGGTGGCAAAGTATATCCTTATAGAGCAGGATTTCCAAATTGTTTTGCGTACTTCTGGAGATGTTTTTCCTGTCAGCGCAAAACATTTACTCCCAAGAATAGTAAAACGCCTAAATAAATCAAGGTGTTGATGTACAAGAGGTCGTGTGGGGGCAAGAATTAGTATTTTTGAGTTTTTCCATTTAAATAAAATATCTATGCAAATTAATAATGTAATAATAGTTTTCCCCAGTGATGTTGGAACAACAACTAAAGAGTTTTTGTATAACGCTTTTTTTAATACGGTGTTTTGATATTGCCTAAATAAGAGAGAACGCTCTTTTAATAGAGGATGACTAAAATATTGTTGATCCAAGTTTGCAGGTTAAGTGTAAAAATAAAATTATAAGGATTTTTATATTTCAAATACTTCGTTAGATTCATTTTTCATAAATGCTTTTCTTTCAGGATTAACCTCATCTATTGATTTAGCAAGTTGCAAAACTTTTGAATTGGTAATCAGCTCTAAAATTGAATTGAGTTCTTCTGAGGATTTAATAACAATCCCCCTTTTTTTTGACGGGGACCCATTAGCATTTAATGGATTTATCTCTATTGCAAGCGATGCAGGTCGTCCACGGTATTCAGGAAGTTTAAACAAGAATACTCCAGATATATTGGTCGGTTTGCGTTCCCAATCCTTGCCTTCTCCTAGAAATTGACCTAATCTTTCTTCACTAGACATTTTTCCATTCATTAGTTATGCATTAACCCATCATTTTAATTTTATCCATAAATTGCAAGATTTACAAATACAGGCATCAAAACATGTTTAAATAAAATACTAACGGAAAACCCCATATTACAAATAAAAATGCTAATGCTAACAACAATCAACCTATTGAATTAAGATATGACAAAGGAACAATAACAATAAGTGGAAATATAAACACACCATATTCTGTTTATGACCCAAGAATAAACAAAAACAGGGCGTTCGGCAGGCACTATCAAAATATTACTCGCTTTTTAGAGACAAACGTACAGGAATACACAGATAACGTTGAAAATTATGTAAAATCCCCACTGCAAAAAAATGTAAGCAACGAGATTGTATTAAGAGACTATCAAAGTGAAGCACTGGAAAGGTGGATTGAAAACGATAAAAGGGGTTGCATAGTTTTGCCTACGGGAGCAGGTAAAACAATAATTGCAATAAAAGCAATTATAGAAACAGATTCATCGACCTTGATTGTTGTGCCTACACTAAATTTAATGGAGCAATGGTTTGAATCCATAAAAAGAATTTGTAAAGACAAAAATTTGGCTGGTATGTTCGGTGGGGGATACGAGGATATCAAAATGATAACGATAACAACCTATGACTCAGCATATTTGAAATCCTCCTTTCTGGGAAATAAATTCAAATTTATAATTTTTGATGAGGCACACCATCTAGCCTCAGAAAAATATAGCTCAATAGGAGAACATTTTATTTCCCCCTACAGGTTAGGCCTAACGGCCACCATAGAAAGGGAAGATGGAAGGCACGTAATGCTATTTGATTTGATAGGAAACATAGTTTATGAGAAAGATTTTTACGAACTTGCTGAGAGAAATTATTTAGCCAATTTTAGGCTTGAAAAAAGAACAATAAATATGTTACCCAATGAGATAATACAGTACAAAAACAAAATTAATGAGTACAAAAAACTATTAAGAGACGCTGGAATCTTTTATCCCATTAGGCTAGAAAAACTAATCATTCTCTCATCAAATAACAATGATATAAGAAAAGCTCTATTGCTCAGAAATGAAGCACTCGAGATATCTTTGAACAGCAAGGCAAAGATTTTAGAACTGGAGAAAATATTGATGGAAAATAATTTAGGCAGGAAAATAATAATTTTTACAATACACACCAAATTAGCATACACCATTTCAAATAGATTTTTGATTCCTGTAATAACACATAGAACAAAGAATGAAGAAAGAAATGAGATATTAGATGGCTTTAAAAAGGGAAAATACAGAATTATAGCAACGACCAAGGTTTTGGACGAGGGTACAGATATTCCGGATGCAAATACAGGAATAATATTAAGTGGCACAGGCAGCAAAAGGGAATTTGTACAAAGGCTAGGAAGATTGCTAAGGCCCAAGAACAATAAGGATGATGTGGCCGAGCTTATTGAGATCATCTCTTCTGATACAAGGGAAATATCCACAAGCAACAGAAGGAACACAGGAATTAGAAAAAGTATAAAATAAATCAAAAGTCAATAATCAGCAAAAATAAATATATTAGATGCAATAATAATTATAAACAATGAGATATTCCAAATTTACTCCAAACAACATTTAGATATGCAATGATATCATCTGATTTACTAAGATATAGAATCGACTATAAAAATAAAAAGATCCATCCATTGTTATGTCCTCTTGATAACAACAGTGCAGAGTGTCAATTATCTAAAAAGATTATTGAAATATTTAATGATTGCTACAACAACAAAAGTAGTAAAGAAAAATTAAACTACATGACAAAATTGTTAGAACACACATACAAAGATTACAAATTGGTAAGAGGATTGTACTCAATTTTAGAAAAGAAATGCACATTCAAATCAGTGTTTGAAGACGATAGAAAAACAGATGTTCACAATAACTTTAATTTTTCTTCAAAAAAAGACGCGGTAAAAAAATTAACGCCGGCAGACGTAAGAAGGATGGTTTTTGAAGAGTCTGCCTTATGCAATGTTGCGACAACAGAAAGCAAAAGAAATGAGATTATCGGGTCAGTATCAAACAAATTAGAAATAGATACCGGAACCACCTTGAGGTTAATGTGGTCGGACTTGGAAGAAAACACAGTGATTTACAACTTTGACTCCCCAGATCCACTGATATTACTATTTCAATATAACGTCTCGCTTATTCAGACCTTGCTTTTCAATTGCCTTAAAATCGAGATTAAAATCGATTCAAGTAAAAGTATTGGATTGATATGGAAAGAAATACTAAGGCAGGTTAAAAGGCTAGGCCTGATGTACTGGCTCGAGATAAATCCGGACAAAACAGGTAAAATTATTTGCACAGTTGAGGGAGCTTCAAATGTAATCAAGCTAACGGAAAGATATGGCAACTCCATAGCAAAACTTGTTCCCTTGATCTTTAAGGCGGACAATTGGAGTTTAAAAGCAGACATTCTAAAGACTACCAATAACGGAAACAAAACAATATACGATTTTGAAATCTCAAAAAGCTTATATTCAGACAAAATATCATTTGAAACACTTAAAGCATCAATATCAAAATATGACCAGCCAATTGGAGGCAAAAACAATGCTGAAAAAAGAGCTAATGAAACAGTTTACAATACCAAATCAACAACAAACAATGATCTCCTTTTTATGGATAACTTTGAAAATAATAGCGCAATTTCATACGATAGCAACATAGAAAAAACATTTGCACAAAAGTTTGAATTATTCAGTACCGGATGGTCAATAGAAAGAGAACCTGAGCCCCTGATATCAAAATCTAGAACCGCATTTATTTCAGACTTTATTCTAACTAAACACGAAAATAAAGTAATGGTAGAAATAATAGGGTTTTGGACTAGCGAATACTTAGAAAGAAAGATACAGAAAATAGCACAGGTCACAGAGAACTATAACAACGATAACTTCTACATGATACTAATAGTTAATTTTGAAAATTTGACCATGTATGAAACAAATCATACCCACCACCTTTCAGGCATTAAGAACAGAAGTAACGTGTTAATTATTTCCTATAAAAACGAAAACATCCCATTTAAAGAAATAATACCGTTTTTAAAAGCAATCGAGAAAAAATACATGGATAAAAACTTTGAAGACAAAATAGACAAAAACAAGGTTTTGCAAGAAATTAATGCAATTTTGAATGAATTTAGAGGATCACCCATGACACACATTACACTGAGAGATTTGAATGAAACCATAAAATCAAATCAAAAGGAAATAGACCCTAGCTTTGATCTGGAAGAAATAGTAGAGAATAATTCGGAATTTAAAGGGTTAATTGAAGGCATAATCAAATCACATGGACTGATCATAGTCAAGGAAACAATTTTCAAGGAAACATCTGTTAAAGAAAACTGCAAGGAGTTGAGAGATAAAAAAATAGAGAATTTAAAGGACGCGTGTGATTTTTTAACCATAAAAAGGATTTCCGAAAGGATACAAATAGATTTACTAATTTTCATGGGGTTTAAGATATTTTGGAATGGCCTTGATTATTCAGAGTCAAAGGTTGTTTTCAGCGAGCAATAAATTTACAGTATAGTAAGAAAAGAGATTTAAAATAATTAGGCCACATACAACATTACAGATGGATAAAAAAAACCCTCAGGCATCAAAAGAAACAAAAGGGAAAACAGATAAAAATATGACAAATATGCAAAAAGCTGACGAACACAAAGACAAATGGTTAAGAAACATTAGAGAGAGCTGGAGGGATGTTCAATGTACCTGCGGCAGTAAATTCCACTTTAATGGAGATATAGACAAGCTTTTTGAATGGGAAAACATCCATCTACGACATTTTGCTTCCGATTCTGATAATCATTCAATAATCTCTTTTTATCCTACCGATATGATAATATACTATCACTCAAAATCAGGCTATGTAATTGAAAGAAGAAAACACAAGAGTCATGAGATAAGTGAGATTAATCAATCTTTATTCATGGGCAAAGTAACCATAACAGGAGTCTAATGCAAAGGATATTGAAAAATAACAAGTGGGCATAAATAAAACAGATATTGTCATTATAGGAGCAGGAATAATAGGAACAACTTTATCATATGTTATTTCATCCTTATCCAACGCAAAAGTTATTTTAATTGAACAAGAAAGCAAAGCCGGGGTTCACTCCAGTTCAAGAAATACAGGAAAAGTCCATGCGCCTTTTATGCATGATCCCGAAAAAAAGAAATCCATAGCCAAAGCAGCGTTATTTGGGTATGAGTTTTGGAATAACTATTGCAGAATAAAAAAAATCCCCTTTAAAGAAGATGGCATAATGGAGGTTGCATCTGACAGTGAAGGCATAAAGACAATTTACAAGCATTTAGAATGGGGAATACGCAATGGACTGGACAAAAAGGATGTTGAAATACTGGACAAAAAGGATGTTGAAAAAATCGAACCAAACGTGAACTGTCAAACTGCCTTATTGTGTAATAAAGATGCATCTGTGGATTACGGAGAAATAACACGAGCATTAGCCAATGATGCCAACAAAAATAAAGTAAACACAATAATGAATGCAAAGGTAACCAAAATCAAATATTCACAAAAATCCAATGAAGATATTTATTTAAGGTTTAAAAAGCATCCGGATACTAACGAAAAAGAAATTCAATGCGACTATTTGGTAAACGCAGCTGGTGGAAGTTCTCTTGGCATAGTAAATATGATGGGGATCGACCACGGTTACAAGAGCCTTCATTTTAGGGGAGACTACTGGATTGCACCGCATAAATACAGTACTTTGACAAATCATAGCATCTATTCAATACCTGAATTCCAGCAATTCCCTTTTTTAGACCCCCATTGGATCTTGAGATCAAATGGAAACAGAGAAATAGGTCCCAATGCATGTCCAGTATTTTCACAATACGGCTACGACACCAAAACAAACCTAAAAGAATTTCTTCCCAGAGTATATGAATTTGTTAAAGGATCAAATATAAAAAGGGCAAAAAACTTGCTATTCAAAAAAGAAATTCTAAAAATGGCATCAAGTGAAATGTTAAGCAGCATCTCCAAATGGCATATGATAAGCAGAGTTAAAAAATTTTTACCCTCAATAAAACCCAAAGATTTTGTAACCAAGGGAACTTCAGGCATACGATCAAATCTAATTGATAAAAATGGGGACTTTATTTTAAATCCCATATTTCTAAACATTAACAACACATTACATATCCTAAATTACAATTCACCAGGAGCTACAGGTGCATTTTCAATTGGTTTTGCATTAACTTTTAAGCTCATAGAAAATGGAGTGATAAAAAAAGACAAAGAAATAAGCAACACCCACTTTAGGGAAAAATTAATCATGGATTGCATAAAGGAAGTAAAAATATGACTCTTTTTAAAATTAAAATAATTTCACCACGAAATAGAAAGATATACCGATGGTTTAAAATTATACGCATGTAAAATAACACCATCTCGTTTATGGGATCATAGTCTAGCTTGGTATGATGCCAGCCTCGGGCGCTGGAGGTCGCCGGTTCGAATCCGGCTGATCCCACCTTATTGCTAACCATCATCTAAGACTCTAACTAACACCTACAGAATCAAGCATAACAAAATAATCCCAAAATGCAGTGCATTATCTTGCAAACAAATTTGATTTTAAATTCGCATTGAAGGAATTTCTAAAACATACAAATTCATTTTCATTTTCCATAACGGAAATTTTGAATACAATATCAAACATTCAACTTTATTTTGTTAGGTTTGTCCTCTACTTTGTAACATTTAATAACAATTAACATCTTTTTACATGCTATACTTCTTTATTTTTAATTTTTATTTTTCCATAATACCAAATTATTTAGTTATTTTTCTGTTAAATATCATATCATAACTATAATTTTATCGCATCTAGCAAATATTACTAAATAGCCGATTCAGAAAGAAAATGAACATATCAAGTCCACGCAAAAAGTGTTAATTCAAACCAGTTAAAAGAAAACATTAAAAATATGTTACATAACCTATTATTAGAAAACAAAACTGTTATAGCGACACACAATATCAAGAAGCAATATGGCCACAGTTGCCTTAAATAATAGATAGTCAATGCGATCAATAACACAAATATTTCTTTCCTTCAGAAGATTCTTTTTATTACACGTTGGCATTTCCATAACTTTTTTAGATTTTTACTATAACACAAATATTAAATATCATCCTTGATATAATAAATATAAATTATCATATGGATGAGTTATTAAAAAGAATTTACCGAAACTATAAACCCTCAAAATTGATTAACAAATTTAATACGTCTTCAAACAAAGAAAAAACAAATAATAAGTCCATATCCACCTCTTCAGATTTAGTTCAAGAAGGCATCATAGCGGGACAAAAAATAGCAAAAATATCAGTTATAACTCTGTTAAGTATTGGGATAGTGGAAATAATTGCTGGGTATTATAGCGGCAGTAATGTGGCAACCGCAGATGGAATTGACTCTGTTTCTGATTCGCTAATTTCTTTTATTGTGTTAATAGGATTAAGAATTGCACACAAACCAGCGGATAGAAAATTTCACTTCGGCTATCATAAAGTCGAAAGTTTAGCAGCCTTGATGGCTGCAATAGGAATGACAGTTATTGGTGTAGTTATATTTTATAACTCATATCAAGCGCTGTTACACCCTCATGAAATCAATCACCCTTATATTGTCATGGCAGTATTAGCAGGAGCAAGTGCCCTATCGTTACATCGAGCGTTTCAAATGCGCATCATTGCAAACAAGTATAATTTACTTTCACTCAAAACAGACGCAAGAAATTCCATCAAAGATGGTTCAGCTTCTGTTGTAGGTTTCTTTAGCATACTACTTGCAACACAATTTGGGTTTGTCCAAATGGATGGAATAGGTGGGATGATTATAGCTCTCTACATCTTTTCTGTTTCCTACATATCGTTAAAAAGATCATCCCTTATACTTGTAGACTCATGGCAGAATCCAAAATTAACTGTAATGATTAAAAACATAATATCTGAAGAATTCAAAGATGAGAAAATCCGCATTAGAGAGGTATTGCTTCGGTCTTCAGGAATGGTTGATCAAGCGGAAATACACATGGAGGTAGATGGAAAGGAATCAGTTTCAGAGGTAGAAGAGCTCTCTTTGAGAATTCAGGATGTGATCATTTCTAGGTTTCCATCCATTGAAAGAATTTCCGTCGTGCCTCACTCTTATTCAGGTACAGACAGCAACGCCATCGTAAAAAGGAATCTACTACGAAATATAAAGTTAAAGAAACCTTCGGCATATACAAACAAAAACAAATTAGAATAGCGATGAATCATCAATTCTAAATTTATGTATATTTGAAAATAGAATTAGTAGTAGGTGCCTTCCCTTCGTTTATTGAGACTGATGTGAAATTGATAAAGTCACCACTAATCTATGGATTGGAATGTATTATTAACAATTTTAAAGTTAATTATTAAAAAGCCTTAATCCAATGTAATATCTTTTGAAGATACAGCGGCATATTTGAAATGATCATAATTTAGTATAATTAATGCGATAAAGGTACAATTATTTCATAATAGTTTACAACCCATAACGATTTCAGTTGGTTGCATATGCTATTGAAAGGATTTTGACTTTTATCATAAATTGTTAAATATGAGCATCTTCACATTACGGATAATTAAAGGACATCCCTTTATAAAATAATTTTTTAACGATTTCATATTTTATGATAGGTGTAATCCGATATTCTTGTTTGCTCTTCATTTGATTTAGAAATAGGATTTTCTTCATGTTTTAATCCTATTTTCCAATCTATTTTGGGTTCATTTACTAACTTTAAAAAAGTATTGGCAGATTCAGGTCCAAATCCAGCAAAATGGTTGTTGAAAGATATTATAATTTGATGTTCTTTTGTGCCATCATTCATTTGTATTTTATTTATATTATCAATATATTCTACAACTTCCTTATCCCTATTCTTTACAATTTTGCCAAAATCATTTTCATTTATGCTTCTATCACCAATAAAGCGTATGTAAATCTGGTCTGATGTTACTATAGGAGGGGTTTTCAATTCATCTCTTACGCTCCAAGCTAATGATATTTTGTTCTCTTTAAGAAAATCATATACTTTTTCATTAAACCATGTAGATTCCCGAACCTCTAATGCATACCTATATCCACCATCCAGTCTTTTAATCATATTTTTCAAAGGCTTGAAACCTTTTTCTGCGGAAAGGTAGGGTGGAAGTTGAATTAACAATATCAAAGTTTTATCCATTAGAGGCTCTAATGCATAAAAAAACGGATAAAGATATTTCGATACACCTTCAAGTTTTCTATCATGAGTTATTATTTTTGGAAATTTTAATGCAAATTTAAAATCACTCGGTGTTTTATCCTTCCACCCTTTGACTACAAATCTCGACGGGATATTGTAATATGTTGAGTCCACTTCAACAAATTTAAAGAATTTCGAGTAATATGATAGCCAGTCCCTGTTTTCCAGATTTGATGGATAAAATGTTCCTTTCCATCCCCTATAGCTCCATCCTGAACAACCTACATAGAGATTCAATTGCAATATTATTTTGATAAACGATATTAAAAGAATTGTTGTCATAAAGAAATAGTATATCAAATATTCTAATAGTTAACGATTTTTTTCAATTTAAATCAATAATTAAGTAAGACTATATAATATTGTTATTGAACAAATTAAACTAATGTTCTCTACATATTTGACAACAAACCCTTGTTGCCCTTTTATGTAGCAACAACAAACAGAGATGCACTGACAATAAACCCATCTTTCAATATCTCAAAACCTTGGAGTTGAACCTGAAAACAATAGATTTGTTGCAGGTCAGAATCTGGCCCAGTGTTTGTGAGTCACTACTTTAGGCCCAACATCAATGAAATCACAACAGACAGGATAAGAGTGCGAGAGACCTCTTGTGTGGAATCATTGAAAAAGGAAATCATCATCAATTGCTAAATGGATAGGAACAGACAGGATTAACCTCACCAAACTTTTAATAATGAAATATTACTTCCGCATTTTTGCACCTATGGCCCTGCTATTGTAGAATTACACATACTTTTCCCACCACACAATCACCTTTGATATTGGATTCTTCAAAATCAAATATGGAAAATACATTACCTAATAAACAAATCCGGATGCCCATGGTTCACCAAATGGAACCCTAACAAAACACTCTTCAGTTTCTCCATCTTTACCTGCTTTAGACATAAAAAGTACTAAATCCTAGAGGCAGTTAGACTAATAGGCCAATCGATATCAGGATACGCCGATATGACACTATCAGAGCAATACAATTTGCCCCTAGAACACTTGTTGTTGCCAAAACAACAGGTTCCTAATGTGGTGATGGCGCTGGCATTCCGTTAAATAAAAACGGTTTTACAATATTTGAAATCCCATCTTTAATCCCTTTTGAGTTGCATATAGTGGGCTTAGTTTATTCATAACTGATTCACCAGATTTCCTTTACGCACTATAAGACAGGTTTGGTATGAATTGACACAAGTTTATCAGTGCCTGATTCTGCGCCCCATATTACATCAGGTTTTCAAAGAATCTGGCGAACATTTGATCCTTGGCTTGGAATATCAAATATCTCAAAGCTTTCCCTGATTGGGTCAAACCGTACAAATGCATTTGAGCCGAAATCACTAATCCACACCATATCCTTTTCATCTACATACACAGCATAGGGCATAGGGTTATCTCCAGGTAGTCGCCATTCTTTCCACCTATCATCTTTAGGACTATACATCCCGAGTTTTCCCACATTCCACTCACTTACCCAAATTTGGCCTTGAGAATCAGACCAAACACGTCTTGCTCCTTGATCTGGAGTAGGTGGCTCAATCACTGTAGCTCCTCCAGTTTGAGGGTTTATACGAGCAATATAGCTTCCTGCAAGCGATGCAAAATATACAGTTCCATTTGGGGTTACAGATATGCCATATGTACCAGGACCTTTGGGTGCTTCAAATAGATCCATTTGTCCAGTTGAAGGATATAACCTACCATAAATGCCGCTCTGACCAGTAAACCACAGTGTGCCGTTTTTATCAAAAGTCGCTGTGTTCAAATTAGCAAATGGGGAATTACCATCAGACAATGGAAATGTTTTTACATCCTCAGTAATGGGATCAACCCTAACTATGGCATTTAGACCGCCATCAGTAATCCACAGGGCCCCATCTGGACCTAAAATTACGCCATGAGGTGCAGACCCTTGGCCTAAGGATATATGATGAGTTTTGCCGGTTGAGGTGTTTAGCTTGCCTAGTTCCCCCAGGGCTTGAGCAGTATACCATACAATATTATTATCCGAAAGAGACGGTGCGACATCATGGGGTCTGGAACCCAATGGGACTGGAAATTCTTTGAGCATCAGTCCGTTATGTAAATCCACTTTACTGAAATTATCATTTATGGCCCCCTGGTTTTTCGATGAATTAGAAATAGGTGAAGTATCCAGCAAAATACCAGTTATCAGATAGAAAAGAGAAGATGTTGTATTGAAGGTAGCCGCTTACTCTGCTTTAGATTCATCCGTTTGTTCTTGTTCTTGTTCTTGCTGTACAGCATAAACAGGTAAGATACCCAACTCTTGTTCTTGGTTTAGTATATATAAAAAAGAGAATAAAGCCAAAATAAGCATCACTGCATATAATGATTGCATGTTTTATTCAAAGAATCTTTTACATAGTCATTTAAAAACACATATTATATTAGGACATCTCTAGGTTTTTTATTGTTTTATAAACATCATTATAATGAGTTAAAGATATCAGCACCTCACAGCGGTCAGTATTTTTTAAACCTGCAAGAATTCTCCAAGAGATCCATACCAAGATCCGTATTTGCAAATCACCAATTTAGACAAGACATCAACGAAATTAAAAAAATCCAGTCCATGAATAGGGGCTAATTGCAGATGAAATTAACTAAAGCGTCTAATGAATGATACTAAAAAGTATAGATAGAGTACAGTTGTGAATACATAAAAAAAGACATTTGAAGAATAATAAAAATTAACAAATAATCCATCAGAGGCATAATGGGAAGTGGCAATAACGGATGGTCTACCTGATGGCATATCAGATCTATAAAAAATCAAATCCAACGCAACCACCTTAGAATATATTAATATGTTTTAGTCCATTAACGCCGACGTGGGGATACAGACTCAATTAAAATAATTCGTTTAGTGTTGTCATGGATGCAAATATGATAAAATCACCACCACCACAGCAGTTGCAAAATTGGAATAAACTTTAACAGTATGAAGATAATAAAAAATAAGTTAGAATTTAAAAAAGATGGATTAGAAGGGAGAATTATTGTGGCATGCT
>JADDOW010000064.1 GCA_016782225.1 Nitrososphaeraceae archaeon | reverse complement strand
GTTTAGCGGTATTGGTATGGATAAACAGTAAATAAAGTTTGCATGAAGCGGACTCTAATTTTACTGTGTTCTCCAACTTTTTCACATATCCTAGTTGTTGAAAGCAACACTTTAGATCAAAGTATCTGCTCAGCATTTATTGTTTTGTTGATTTGTCTTATATTAAAAAGACATATAATAAATTGAATCTTTTCATAATATGTTATAAATTTTCTCTAAAACTGTCATTTGTATAATAGAATCCAAATAATGGAATATGAATGGACAAGTAATTTAATATGGGTATTGATATCATATTAAATAATCACTATTGACAGTTTACCTGCGATCTTCTACTGTAGACTAGATTCAGAAAAAATGAACATATGCATCATTGCAACTAACAATCAAATAATGATTTTTGTATTAAAAAAGACATTTTATTGGTTTATAGATATTAATGAAACGCATTGTATGTTTCCATGCTTGCATACTCGCGTTACTAATTTAGTTATTACACAGATGAAATTGCTTATAGGACGACGTGTTTAGAGTCCAGATAGATTAAAGTTACCTTAGATGTGATATTGTATTAATTCATCTTAATTATGATTTTTTTGCCAATTCAATGAGCAAATCATATTATAATAAATCCAATGAATTTGGGTGCAATTAGGGAAATATGTAATATACGATGTTTTGACAATACTAATGATGGTAATAATAAATAACACATCAATAGTTTTTACGCTATCAATAATAATAGCAACAGGGATTGTAGGCATTGCATCAATTGGTTTGAGTCAAGATGCATTTGCAAAACATGAATTAAATGCCACACTCTCAGGCCAGCAGGAAGTGCCTCCAGTGGACACACAGGCCACAGGTGCAGCAGAATTCATTCCAGTTATCCCAAATAACGAAACCATAGATTTTAGTGTTAATGCTACCGGCATAGAAGGCGTAACAGCAGGTCATATTCATAGTGGTATCCAAGGTGAAAACGGTCCAGTTGTTGTAACTTTGTTCCAATTTGATACACCACAAAATGAGGTTTCAGAAAACGGAACAATTGCTGCAAATAACCTGGAAGGACCCATGGAGGGAAAGACTATACCCGAACTGATATCCTCATTGAAAAACTCAAGTACATATGTTAATGTCCACACCGAACAAAATCCAAATGGTGAGATAAGAGGACAAATATCAAGTCCATATCCTTAACTGTGTAGGCAATAACAATAAAAACAACACCACTTCTTTTTTTTATTATAACACTCTTTATCTATTGCTTGAAATAATAAATATTGATATTCTATTGCATTGACTACCGTCGATTGCATAAGTTTATTCATTATCCAAATTATTGATGCCATCACACCCCTCAATTGTAATTAGTATTACATTATCAAAGTTAACGAACAAAGGACTATAATGATAAAAACCCTTAGTCATATCGAACCGACAAGATTTTCACCATGATTATGCGCATTCTTTTCTTTTTGATTTTTTCAGGATATTTAAATTCTTATACAAAATAGTATAACAATTAATTTCTCGAATTTTGTTTAATTTTCTTATTTCTCTTGTAATTTCTTTAGTATGGTTAGACATGGTCTTGACAAACTTGTATTTATTGATCTATCGTCTCTGGAATGCAGAATATAAAGCATGATCCTTCACATCTAATCTATTAAAGGTAGACTAAATGAAAATGTAGAGCCTTTGCCATCTTTGTTATTTTGTGCCCACATTTTTCCACCATGAGCTTCTATAATGCTCTTGGAAATAAACAGGCCCAGTCCTGTACCCTGAAAGGAATTTGTTGTGAATTTTGTGAACAGCTTTGACATTATTTCCTTGTCAATTCCTTTGCCATTGTCTTTTACACTAACAACAACAACTGAGCTTTCGCCTTTAGTATCACTATTATCATTTATGGGGCCGTCTCTTTTTTTATTTATTTTTGTTTTTTCAACTTTTATGGATATCATTCCTTTCTCCTCCCCCTTGTCTTCATTGCCTTCTTTGGAGATAAATTTTATGGAATTGTCAATTACGTTTGAAATAACTTGGCCTATCCTGACCTTATCTCCATAAATGGTAAATGGACCATTTGATGCATCAAATTCAAACTTTACTTTTTTGTCTTCATCTGAAGGATTGCTAAAATCTTTTACAACATCAAGTATTAGGTCACCCAGATCAAAGTTTTCCTTTTCCAGTCGAAGTGCATTACTTTCGATTCGTGTAATATCCAAAATGTTTTCAGCGAGTCTTTTGAGTCTTATTGCATTTCTTAATATGATGTCACAATACACTGCTGTTTGCCCGATATCCTTGGTATTGTTTTTAATTAGTTTTGTAAGACCGAGGATTGGTTGAATGGGAGTTTTTAGCTCATGAGCCGCTGTGTTGATAAACTCTTTTTGCATTCTGTCATGGGCCTTAAGTTTTTCGTTAGCCGATTCAAGTTTTTCGTTAGTTATTGAGAGATTTTCATTCACTTCGTTTAGTTCTTTTGTCCTTTCTCTAATCCCCTTATCCAAAATGCTGTTCATCCTGCTTAGAAATATGATCAAAATCATTACTGCTGCAATAATGCCAACAATAAGGGAGAACATTTCCAACCGTTCGGTTGCTATTATGCTGTTGATTTTTGAATAGATTGTTGAGGTAGGGGTTACTATAAACGCAGAATATTTGGTTTTTCCATTCAAAGATATCGGGTAGCCCGATGTCAGCCTTTCGCCATTTACAAACTCATATATTGCTGATGACGGTTTTCCCGAAAAAACCACTGTGCTGATAAGATTGTTCAACACTTTGTTGTTGGCAGAAACATTTTGAAAAAAGCTCCCGTTGAAGGGCTTGCCTATCAGTGATGGCAGGGGATGAGCAAGAAGCACACCCTTACTATCCAATACGGACAGGTATCTTGACTCGATATCGTATATGTTTCCGTAATACCTAAACAATTCAACAGTTGGTATTACAGCACCCACCAATCCTACATAGTTAGTTCCACTGGTACTATTGATTATGATGGGATACGTTACAGCTATTCTGTACCTACCATCCGCTCCAATAAAGCCATCTGAAAACTGAGGGGACATGGTATTTTTTGTTTCCTTAACCCATTCCAAAGAAGAAAAATCCCTTCCAATAAAAGCGGGCTGCCCTTGAGGGACTATGCTCATTTTTACTGTTCCGTTTGTGTCCAGTATAAACAACCTGTCTACAGGTGTAGAGGAGTTTAGCTGGAGATAGTAGTTTTTTAGCAGGCTTCCAGTGCCATTGGATGTGAGATCCCCTTGCTGAAGATATGTAGAATGAGACATTATCTGAAGCCTTGCCATTATTGAATCCATATCGGACCTTATATGCAGCGCAAGAGCTTTGGTATTGTCTTCTTGATTTTGCTTTTGTTGTTCAAGCATACTGTCCCTGATACTTCGCTCTGTTTGTTCCTGAAAGTAAAAGAAAAAAGCAAAAGAAACTGTGATGATGATGACAATTGAAATAATAATGTTTTTCTTTATTGATGGATTATATGGGGGGCAAACCTTCCCTATGGAACCTTCTTTTAAGCCGGGATAACAAACCCACCACAATCATAATTATTTACAAAGGTTATAAAACATTAATCCAATAACCATGCATTTCTTATTTTTTAGGTTCATTAATATATTTGCCTCTCAATGATTTTTACTTTTTGGGATCCATTCATCCTAAGACATAATCTTTAACTAATCTCTTAAAGGCAGGCTAAATGAAAAAGTAGCTCCTTTTTCATTCTTATTGTTTTCAGCCCAGATATTCCCACCATGTGCTTCAACAATACTTTTTGAAATATACAAGCCTAAACCTGTGCCTTGAAATGATTTGCTGGCAAATTTGGAGAAAAGTCGTGGCATAATTTCCGCATGGATGCCAATTCCAGAATCCCTTATTTTGACAATAATGTAATCAATTTCATCTACGTGTACCATTCCTTGTATTTCGTGTATGTCCTTAATTCTATCGCTATTTGTCTTTTCCATTGTGACAGTTATATCTCCTTTATCGGTAAACTTAATGGCATTGCTTAAAAGGTTAAACAGTACACGGGATATCTGTTCCTTGTCTGCAACTACAAACAGATCCTTTTCCTCTGACTTATTAACAAGGTTTATCTTTATTTCTTTAGCTTTGCCTTGATCTTGTGATTCATAAATGACATTTAATATGACCTCATTCAAGTTGAATGGATGTTTATCAAGGTGTAATTGGCCACTATCTATCTTTGAGACGTCTAATATGTCATTTGCAAGTGTTCTTAATCTATCTGCATTTCTTTTTATTGATAAAAGATATTTTTTTTGCTCATTGTCTTTTATTCTGTTACTAAGAATATCTGTGAGTACTATTATGGGCTGTATTGGTGTTGAGTTCATGGGCCGCTGTGTTGATAAACTCCTCCTTGACCCTGCCCAATTTTATTAGCTCTTCGTTAACCTTTTCTAGCTCTTTCTTTTGTATTTTTGTTAACTCTACCAACTTTCTTGATCTTCTATTTAGCAATAATGTGGTCAAAGAGAATGCCCCCATTACGCCGATTATGATGTATACCAAGACAAATGACGTATACATTTGCTCGTTAAAAAGACCGATAACGGTGGATAGTGTATTTTCCTGAATGATGGTATCCTTATCTATTAGTTGCTTCACATATCGTTCCTGATCGCTATAATGCAAATAGAGAATTGACGAGGTGAAGATGGTGCTTAGAGTTATTCCAATAAAGACTAATGGAACTATGGAGTTTCGAGTTACATGTATGATATAGTTTCTTGATTCTATGACTGGAAATGCAATCATAATGCCCCCAGCAATGGATGTCCACAGTATTACAATCCAAATCCAGATATGCAACGAAATACTGGAAAAAACATATCCAGAAAAATACAATGGCAAAGGAACAAATACTGTGAATGCCAGTGTCAAGACAGTTGCATATTTGAAGAGTGTTTTTGATTCTTTTGACAATTGTTTTTGATTGGCTTCATCATCGGATGGTGAAATATCTGAGTTATCTTTTTGATCTATACCAATAGAATTAACATGTTGTATTTGCCTATTGCCTTTCTTGTATGTTGATCGTTCAATGCCGCTTCCCAATATAGTTACAATGGCACCTAGTGATATGGATGTAACATTTCCAATGAGGAGGGGAATCTGCTCTCCTGTGGATTTTAAAGATATGTCCCCGTACAACAAGGATGCAGATACTATCCATGATATTGTTCCCCCAATTATACCAACTATCGCAGCTGCTGTCATTGAGTTGCCCTTTGTTTTTTCCCACACTAGAGTAAGTATTATTGGAGCAACGGCAGAGCCAATAAGTATTCCCATTACAAGATATACATACTCTAGGCTCACACCTATTTGAAACAATATAGATGCAAATACACCCATCGCCAGGCCATAGAAAAGAATGATGGCTCGGGAGTATACAATAACTTCCGCATCTTTTAAACTTGGTTTTAGGTATCTTTTGAATATATCAAAGGTAACTAGTGAGGTTACTGAAGTTATTTGAGCAGAACCTGCAGATATAACCACGGTGAACAACACCGTAAGAAGCAAGATGGCACCAGCGTCTCCTAGTAAAGTAAACGCTGTAGATGGAGCAACAAGGCCTAGGCTGATCTGCTCTTCTGAAAAGGTCAAACCCATTGCAACGGCAGTTAGCCCTAAAGTTGTTGCCAACATCATTGGAACAGCAAACCAAATCATTCCACCCAACAAAAAACTGCGTCCTGCTGCACGGGAATCTGCAGCTATAGCCCTCTGCCAAAATGCCTGGTTTACAAACACCGTCCCAAAGTTTCCAACAATATTTACAATTCCAAATATCAATCCACCCGTTGAAGCTAGTGTAAGATATGATCCGTTAGAATTTCCTTCCACCGGTTGTGTAAGCGAGGCAGAAAGGAGTCTATCATATATGCCAGCAATGCCACCAGTTTCTGAACTAGTAAAATAAATTCCAACTACAAAGATTAGGATTACTATAAAGAGAAATGCTGTGTTTATATAATCTGCAATAAATGTGGCTTTCAATCCACCTACAATCGTGTAGATAACTATACCAATCGGTATAAGAAAAGCGGCCACATAAAGATTAACACCAGTCAGTGAATTTACTGCTGCTGCTCCTCCTAATACCAACATGGATGTAATTATTATGTTTGTCATTAGCCCAAAAAATAAAAATACTTTATGTGCTTTCTTTCCAAATCTTTCATAAATTATCTCAGGAAAAGTATGAACATGAGAATACGCCTTTTTTAACCGTGTCGCCATAGTTGAAAAAGAAGAATTTGAATCGATGCTCCAGCTGCATACCAAAAGGGACCGCTGATTCCAAATTGGTATGCTACTGTGGATGATTGAAGAAGAGTGGCTGCCCATGTCCACGTAGATACGATTGATGAAGCCACAAGGCCAGTTTTTACATTCCCTCCTGCAGTAAAGAACCAATAAGAAGTTTTTTTAGTACCGAGCCATCTTGTTTCGGCTTTGATGAGAAGGGTTACTACAAATGCAAAAAGCAAACCTATCCCAACTAAAATTAAATAGCCTGTGGATTCCGGCAGGAGGGAAACCATGTTTAGATTATTCTCAATGTTTTTAATATAATTATATGGTCACATTATCAAATGCAGAATACAAGCATTTCCCAGTGGAGGCTTAAAGTCGATAAAGGTCATAATGGTGAATAAGGTCCACAAGGAGATTCCGAACCGGTGTGACCCAAGTATAAGAACGGTGGAAAGAAATGCTGCAAGATACGGTACATGTATCGACTCTTGAGTACAACTTAAAAGTGCCGCATCAATTAATTTGAATAAACTTCTAAATGGAGGCGGTTATGTGGACGCAGGTATGGATTCCAAAGCCTGAACTACCTTCAATTTATTCAGAAATAAGGCGCGAGTTAAAACCACATGGATTGAACTATTTTTTCGGCAGAAACCATGATGACCAATTCTATGGCGTAGGAGTTGAAGTCGAAGAGGGAATTTATGACATAAACGGCTTTGGGATAAGATTCTTTCCAGAAAAAGAATTACATGATTTGCTTGCCAAAGAAGTTTTCAAGATGCTCATCCGCTCTAAATCGTCATCAAGTGCCATACTCAAAGATGCTATTGCCAATTATTTTCATTTTAAAACGTTTTATCAGACATGGATTGAAATTATTCCATCAAGTATCTCTTAACCGGTTTTGGGTTATCCATG
>JADDOW010000038.1 GCA_016782225.1 Nitrososphaeraceae archaeon | reverse complement strand
ACTTCTCTTTATTGTTTTCCACATAACCAATAATTCCCTTTTTATCTGTTGGGAATTCGATTCCTGCAAGCAAATTTGCTATAGAGGCTATAACAGGGACATCTGTCGCGTCAACTTCAACATTTCCCCTATTTTTGATATCATTATCCATCAGATAAATCTTAAAATTAAACTATTAAAAACATTCTGATTTTCCAAATTAATTAAATCCATCACAATCAAGTTTTTATAATTATCTCACGTAGCAACTTTATTGCCAAAAGGTAGAATTACTCATCAAACAGAATTCAAACAAGAACCCGGGCTTGGATTGGTAGCTGTTGTCCCAAATAACTGGGCTCACAGACCTGTGAGGTTTGAATTCGATGGCGAGGTATACACAACCAATGCAATTGAGAATGAAGGAAGGGCGGAAGTCAGGTTTTCGTCTCTATCATCAGGAGGGCCTGTTGAAATAGAGCTATATGAAAATTCAAAGTAAAAAGGTAACCACCATATTTTCCGTTTTGTTTTCATAACGTTCTGTTCTACTTTTTCCTTTATTACACAAATAAACCAGATTGTAATAGAAAAACCCTTTTGTTTTAGTCAGATTTTTTATTGATAGAATCTCTATGTCCATTTAATGAACCTGGGATAAAAAGCGTTCATTATTGAAGCGGTTCCAAAGGGACTAATGCCAATATCGATCCTATAAAATAGATTTATTGTTTGATAAGGTATTGTTAAATTCGAGAATTTTTAAAAATCATGCCTATTTAATTGGATTATGAAAAGTATTAAGTGTTTTAACTTGCTACATGAATTTTATTTTAATCGCTTTAATGTTATTGCCATATATCCAGCTTCGCCCCACTGTCATAAAAGCAATAGGCAGCCATATGTCTAAAGTAATGGATATTCCTAGATATGCCAATGGCGTAGACAATCAAGACAATAAATATTTTACATCAATGTAATCTCGTTCATTGTTGTTCGCATCTGATTAAATAAACATACACAGTTTCATAGATACTTAACAGAAACAATTTTTATTATAAACAACGATATCTTTAGTTTACTGTAAATGAGTTTGAGTATTCGGCACATAGAGCAGAATGATGCGGAAATCTGCGGAAAGATTTGGTATGAGGCTCACAAAGCCATTTCTTTTGCTCACGGCTATGCCTCAGAGCCGCCATCTGAAGAGTTTGGCATAGGGCTCATCAGAAGTCTTATCAAAAGCACAAACTCATGGGGGGTTTTGGCAGAGCGGCAGGACAGGATATTGGGAAGCATATTTCTTCACAGATTCCCACCCTCACCTGTGGCAGTAATAGGCCTCCTTACGATACAACCTTCGGCAGAGGGTAATGGCGCCGGCAGGAAGTTGATGGACGCTGCTCTATCACAGGCCCGTATACTAAAACATGAACAGGTTAGATTAGTGCAATCACCAAGTCACATTCGCTCCTTCGTATTGTACACAAAGTCGGGTTTCACCCTTCGTGAGCCATTGTTTTTGGTGCAGGGGCAGCCACTAAAAGGTGGGACTAACGTATGGGGCAATAATATACGCCCAGTTCGTGATGACGGCGATATTTATTTGTGTAACGAGCTTTGCAAATCAGTATTTGGGTTTTCAAGGGAGATGGAATTGCGTCAGGCCAAGGATCAGGGCATCGCAACCATTGTAGAGCGAGATGGTGTTATGACCGGCTATGCGGCAGGCATAGGTATAGGGTGTCACGCAGTTGCAAAGTCAAACAAGGACCTAAAGGTACTGATTGCTAATGCTTCTGCGATTCTTGGCCCTGGTTTCTTTGTACCTGCCCGTAACCACGGGCTAATGAGATGGTTGCTTGAAAATGGATTTCTGATTGGCTGGCCTGCTAATCTTATGACTATTGGTCCCTACAAAGAGCCATTGACTCCCTTTCTCCCGTCTTTGGCATACTAAATTATGATCTATGGTGCAAATATTATCGGTTATAGAAAAAAATGGACAAATTCTTAACAGGGTGCTTGTGAGAATTATGATTAGAAACAACAAAGAATCAAAGACAAATCATATTGTGCCAAAGCCTTCCAGCCGTATTGTCTTTATGTCATCATTATTTTTGTAAAATCACTAAGAAACCATCTTTAACATAAGGCACTTGAGTATTTCTATTGGCAACATTTCAGAGATGTTTAATCGTTGCATTATACTGCCTCAAGGCTAAATATTTGTACAAATGGGTGTTCACTATTACAATACATTACCTTGACCTTGGGGTTTGACTTAATCATCCAACGCCACTTTTCCCTTGTTTTGGGAACCTATGTCGGACGGTTATCCGTATTTGACAGGAGGGAGTTTCTTTAAATAAATGTCTTTATATCATTACCACAACCATATTGTCATGTCAACAGCTCAATTAAGACCTGAATCACGTGGCCTGTATGAAGCGAAGGCTTATGCTGCTGCAGGCGCGAAATCGCCGCTTGCCCCCATTTCAATATCTAGGCGCAATCCGGGCGAACATGATGTTCAGATTGAAATCCTTTTCTTCGGTATCTGTCACTCTAACCTTCACCAAGTCCGTAGCGAGTGAAGCGCAATGCCCACTGTCTATCCAAGCGTTCCCGGACTTGAGATCGTCGGTCGTGTCTCCAAGGTCGGATCCGCAGTCACCAAGTTTAGCCCGGCGATCTTGCTGCAGTCGGCTGCTTGGTTGGTTGACTCAGACGGTAACTGCCCCGAGTGCCAGGCCGGTCTCGAGCAGTTCTGCCCGCACATGACCTTCACCTACAACTATCCAGACGTGCACCTTGGGGGCGTCACCTATGGCGGCTATTCTGACAGTATTGTCGTCAAAGAGCACTTTTTCCTACGCGTTCCTTCCAACCTTAATCTCGCCGGAACCGCCCCTCTCCAATGCGCCGGAATTACAACATACTCGCTCACGAGGCATTGGGAGTCACCAAAGGCAAAAAGGTTGGTGTTATAGGTCTTGGCGGCCTGGGTCATATGGCGGTAAAGTTTGCTCATGCGCTTGGAGCCCATGTCGTAGTGTTTACCACTTCGCCTACCAAGAAAGAAGACGCGCTACGCCTCGGCGTGGACGATGTGGTAATATCAAAAGATGCCGATCAGATGAGCAACCATTTGGGCAGCTTCGACTTCATTATCGACTCGGTCTCTCCCGAGCACGACATTAACACCTACATTCAATTACTCCGTCTAGACGGCAACCTAACCCTTGTCGGCACACCGGACAAGCCTTATGCCGTCTCGGCATTGGGCCTTCTGTTTAAGCGTCGCAGCCTCTCTGGCTCACTTATAGGGGGTATTGCCGAAACTCAGGAGATGCTAGACTTTTGTGGTAAACATAACATCACTGCAGACGTAGAAATCATCCCAATCCAGAAGGTCAACGAGGCTTACGAGAGATTGTCTCGTGCGGATGTAAAGTATCGCTTCTCCATTGATATGGCTTCCCTCAAATCACAGTAAAAGGGCATGCCCGTTCGCTTCTACTTCTTTCAATATTCATGATAATGTCACCATCTAATACGGGGCGTTTCCTTCCTGATTTGTCACATGATTTTCAATGGCTGCATCAAAGTTCATGTAAAACCTTTTGACATCTCATTCGCCCGTATTTGGACCTAAATTTCCTCAAGTCCTTGTCAACACCATTGCAGTCCGTTATTTGTTTGACCCTTGTAGCAATTCCAATGCCATTTAACGCGTTTGAGTACAGTGATCAAATGTCCTTTGCATACCAAATTTGTTCTCTATTCTCAACACGCTCCCTGGAATATTGGACATGGTGCTCCATCTCTTCTCTCTCCCTGGGATGATTTGGGTATTAGGTTGCCGCTTGCAGGAATGGAGAGTTTCGCTATACCAAATCAAACGGCATAGTTAGGAAATCAATTTTCCTTTAACACTATTATCTTGATTTTCATCAGTCTTTGCCTTCTAACACTATACCAGGGCTAGACCATCACAACACCCTTATCGGAAAAGCATTGTTGGAGGGTGGTTGAAAAACATGCATCCAAAAGGCAGGGCCATCAAAGCCCTGACGATTACTTTCCATATGGAAAACAAGGACAAATGAAGTTTAGTCGCCTTGGTAAATGGTGAGGGCTTTTGCAGACCAACACGACAAAGAAAAAAGAGGCAGGCATATGTCGATAAAGGAGGAGGAGAACGATAAACCATTGTTTTAGCCAAACCGATTTAATGCGTGTATTTTTCCTAAAGATTAGATACAGAGATGTCGATGGCTTTGGTAGTATATAAAACTGCTGAAATATGTCGAATTCTAGGACAAAATACAAAAAAGGGCGTGCAAATTTGTTGAATTTAGTTAATCGGGGTGCATAGTTTTTTAAGGATATTTCAAAATTATTGCGATGTGAAATATGGTGCACCTTCGGTCTCAACCAAGGCAAAGGTTTCCCTAATGCCCGGAGTTTAACAATTCTACCCGCCTAAGGCATAACGATTAATCCCGCCAAAAAAAGGGAGCAAATCCGCCTATTCCAAATTGTCTTATTACTTGCGATGGACAATTATCACAAACTACAATAATCATATCAAATACGTTTATGAACAAAAACACTTTTTGACCCAATAATATGGCCACATTTGACGTGTGGCCAATGGGGTTTGGGTAGGGCAGGTAAAGGGGTTCAGTTGATTTTGATGCTACAATTCCAAATTAAGTTTATAAGGAAATAAAGTTCGGGTTTTATTTTACGCAATACGTTATTAGCGCATCATGGTCTGATGCGATTCTGGTTGTTGTTGTAGTCAAAAACAGCATTACCGTGGATAATTATGCATCTGTAAAACAGTCAAAATGATTTGGATAAAATCATCATGCTGTTTTTGAGCCAAGTGAACATTAGAAACCCTAACTTTATTTGAATCACTTTGGTTCTTTACCCAATATCAAAATTCTAAATCATAAAGTCGATAGTTATCGATTTTAGATTTATAAATACAATGAATAGCAAATAAGGCTTTTGATATTAATTCAGCAAATACTTTCAAACCCCATATTGATTTTATTTTAAAATAACACAGTTTGATATGGTTTTGGTACAAAGCACAAATGCCGCCTTATCTAAATATTTTTAAGTTTATCTTTTTATATGTAATAATGGTTAATGCTGTTCGATGGTTATTTAAAGAAACGACCGGGGTAACAATATTTGATAAAGCCATACTGATATTTTTTAAAAGTATTTATTTAATTGCGAGATCAACACTTAGAATAGTTTTAGGTAAGAAGAGAAGAGACAGGTTGTATCTTGACCGAAAGATTGGATTTAATCCTTTTTTAAATAAATCCATGAGGTTTTTACATCTCAATAACATCATTCAATTAAAGATTCATGTGCCTAAATACAACTATAGTTTCTTTTGCAGAAATAACAATGAAGATTATACCTTTATGACAGGTCATGAGGATGACATAGTAAAGCTGTTTACCCCTAAAGAAGGCGATACTGTTGTAGATATCGGAGCGCATATTGGCCATTATACTATAATTAGCTCAATGCGGGTTGGTTTGAGTGGAAAAGTTGTTGCTATTGAAGCAGATCGCGAAAATTTCGATATGCTCAACCGCAATATAAGGTTAAACCAATTAACTAATGTGGTAACCTTAAATTATGCTGTTTATTCCAAAGAGACAAAAATAAAGCTATATCTGCCCGAAATTGAATCAGATTTCACCATATATAACACAGTAATGACAGATAGAGCAAAAGAAGGGGAAAAATATGTAGAGGTAAATGCCAACAAATTAGATAATATATTGCAATCTACGGGAATAACGCAGGTCAATTGGATAAAAATAGACGTGGAAGGTGCAGAGATGGAGGTCTTGAAGGGATCTACCGAAACCTTGGAAAAAAGCAAAGATATTGCAATTTTAGTGGAAGTTCATGGCATAGATCTTTATAAACCATTGGTGGAGTTTATGAACAGGCATAATTTTAAAATTGAATTTGAAAAGAGCAATGATGTAGGAGATTGGAGACACCTATTGGCCCGAAAACAATGACTAAAACACTTGCCTTACATTCAAAAATGTTCCTGTTGCTATAGTCTTTATTGTAGAACTAGGCATGGTGATGACGGTACCGTTGATTCATGTGCACAAACAACCCATTTAAACCAAAAGCAAATATCCCCATACACCATAAATGAGTAAAGATAAAAGACAACATTCTCTTTGTTTTCTTTGGCTTTAGCAATTCAAAGTCTGGGTTTTTCCACAGATCCATTGTTAGCGCATTCTGCTGTCCATAGTCATTATGCCTCCATCTAAAGAAATGCTTTATCCTGTGGAGACAATCGGTTGTAGTTTGTAATCCATTTTTGGTCTGGGTCCTCCTCTTTGCTTTTGATTTTGGTTTGAAGAAAGGACAGAATCTCACCTTTTTAGAAATCCCCTTTAGGGATTTATTCCCAAAAAAAACTAGAGTAGGATGCAATTGCCTTTAGGTCGTTGTTTTGGTGCCTTTCTGAGACACCATTGTATTTCATAAACTCATAGAATTTTAGGACAAGGTCAGCATTTTCCGGATTTGAAAGTGATTTAACTTTGTTGACAGTAGTAAAAAGCTTTTCCGGCATCCTTTATGGCATCTCCTTCATTTCCATTTTCTTTAGACAAACTGACAATAGAGCACCAAGTATATGAGCCCTTGTGGTTAGTTGGCCCCAAGGGCTAATGCCGATATCGGTTCTCTAAATCAGGTCATATTATTGTTGACGAATATAGATATATAGAATTTTATGGTTTTTCAACTCTTCAAAACAATCAGAAGAAATCTAGTTATTCTACCCGTTTTGGCAAATATTCATGGATATATAAAAAGGACGAAGGTTTTATAAATATGAAATTGCATGGCGGCTAAAGCAGTTATGTCATTCATCCTGAATTTTGGTAGAAAGGAAATTCTAAATATATGGGTTTTGTTATTCCCTAATAGCAAGCCGTCGACATAATTCAAGATTAATGTGGGCATTCTTCAAGTTATTTTAACAAATGTTATAGTGTATAAAATACAACATATACAATGTTAAATGGATGGTAGATGTTCTAATAACTTTCATCGGACTTTTGGCCACTGCATTCACGGTTGCGAGCACAGTACCACAAATCAGAAAGGCATTAAAAACAAAGGATACCGATGATGTTTCTATTCGTTTT
>JADDOW010000113.1:32446-63131 GCA_016782225.1 Nitrososphaeraceae archaeon | reverse complement strand
TATGAATGAACTGGTTAAGAGCCAGACGCTCTACCTGGCTGAGCTACGAACCCTACGTTTAAATGAATTTGTCTAAACTCTATTTAAATTAAACTGAAAGCTAAAAAATAAATATTAATGGACCTGAGCAGCTTCTTTGTTTTTGTTTATTATCTGAACTATTGCTTCAGACACGGAGCATCGCAGCCTCTCTTTTTCCTTTAATACTTTTCTGTATGCATCCAGTGTTATGTAAACCGGAATGGAGCCTGTTCCTTCCAAAAGAGCTTTTACCCGGTATAATCCATTTTCCATACCTCTTTCGGCAATCTTTTTTAATTTTATTTTGTCTATAAATCCACCAAGAGGACCCATAGGCATATCGTAATCAACTGTTATTGAGGTCTTTGTTTTTTTGGCTTCAATTTCCTCAAAATCAACTGTAATTTGCCAAAACTTGAATGGGCCTTCTATCATTTTTGCAACGATTTTCCTGTGAGGAATATAGTCGATTGTTTCGCAGTCCCATTCAAGTTTTTTACCATCAAAATCGCCGCTTATTCTAAAAATAGTACCTACTCCAAAGCCATTTTTTACCTTTAAAGGGATTATGTTTAGACCCATGTTTTCTGGAAATTGGTCTGCCATGTGTTCTGGTCTGGCAAAATATGTAAAAACTTCACTCAATGGTGCAGAAATCTCCATACTTTTACTAATGGTAGTCATAAGTTAAATTAATCAAATAATAATATGAATTTATAGTTTTCCTGTGTTTTCATGTTTTCAACCCCATTTATTTTAAAAAATGGAAAAAAGGTCAAAAATTACAAAAACACTAACTATGCTAATGGATTGTTATTTACAATCTGATCAAGGCATTTGATAATATCTTGCTTTGTGACTTCTATGGGGTTGTTGTCTAAATGCCCCCTGTCAGGCATTATAACATCTGCGGCCTGATCTAAAGGCTGTTTGAGTGTCAGTGGTTCAAATTTAAGTTTTTGGCATATTCTTTTGAACCTTTCATAGTATTGCGAGTTGTTGAATTTATGGGCAACTGTTGTACAGGACGACAAAGAATATCCGTGAGGAACACCTTCGTTGGAAAAAACATAGGATAACGCATGCCCCAAAGTTGTGGACGAATTACCAAATCCTAATCCCGAAAGCATTGCCCCATAAGGCAGCAATTCGTGCTTGTAGTTTATGATTGCATTTTCTAAAATATCAAATGCTTCCTTACAGAATAGCTTTGTAAGTGGGTTGGCCAACTTGCTATCAAATCCCTCTGACGCCTGTGCTGCCGCATCACAAGCGGAATTCCTCACGATGTTAAAAGGAGTTCCAGGCAAAAAGTACGGATCAATTATCGCGGCATCTGCAAGAAATGCTTCATCCTGAAGTAACTTTTTCTTGTGATTAAAGCTAACTACGGCATATGTTGTCATTTCCGCGCCTGTTCCGAAAGTGGTAGGGATTAGGATTTTTGGAATACCCGTAATTTTACTAAGATATTTACAAACATCCAAGGAGCTTCCGCCTCCAAGGCCAATATAGTGTGATATTTCTTTTCCTTCATATTCGTTTTTTATTTTCTCAATTGTTTCTATGGCCGGATCTGGCGTCACCTTATCATAAATTTCATAGTTTTTTATGCCCATGTATTCAATCCATTTCTCATAAATTTTACTTTCAGTGGTTGTGATTATCAACGACTTTTCTGGATACTCAAATTCTTTGGCCGCGTTTTCACCATAAGCGATTTTCTTTGGAACTAGAATCTTCCACACGTGAATTCTTCAGGGGTTTTTTAATTTAAATATTTATATTTGTGTTTACCTGTTTGACACATTTTGCCTTAAGGGCAAAAAAATTTTTAAATCTTCAGTTTGTTTTGGTTCATAGTTTGTATGATTTGCTTATAGTCTTTATGCTTGTTTTTCAGACCGCCTTTTTGTCCATGTTTTTGATAGTATTGCACAAGAAATTAGATAAAGCAATCCAAGAGAATAGGAGGTCCATCAAGATTTTCATTGACAGATCAGATGAACTCCACTCAATTATTACCAACTTGTCAGACATTGTTTTAAATAACAATAGGGTTCAAGAGGAAACTCACTCAAATGTTGCCGCCGCAGCCGTCCCACCCAAAGACCCTTTATTGGAGGAGACTCATTCCAAATCTTCAGAAAATAACAACGACAAGATTTCAACTGAGAATACAGGCAACTCCAAAGATAATTTGAATGGCCCTTTGGGCTTGTTTTCACCACCTCCTCCTACCGTTTCCCCTCAAACTTCCACCCCTCTTTCATCATCTGCCCAAACAGAAAAAAGCAAAATCGAAAGTTCCATAGGTTTAGAAAACGATTTAGACAGCTTCAATGACCATAAAGACAACATTCACAAACCAAAACATCCAGAATTTGATAACAGCTCTGTTAAAGAATTAAAATCACTAGAAAATGAAATATTATGTGCTCTGAGGAGACTTGAGAAAACAAAATCTCATTTAGCTGTGGGGCAAGGGCAAGAGACAGAACAAGAGGGAGAAAACAAGGCAACATAATAAATTTATATTTGTTTTAAAAGCGTAACTTAAACAACCCATCTGTTCCCATAAAGCATTTACAGAACCCAAGGAACTTATTTGCCAGATTCCCTGTGTACAGGCATTTGATAGCATTTACCAAAATACCGCTGGTTTAAGAATAGCAGAAAACCTAATTGTTGTTTGTCAAACACAATTATATCAACGTTACACATGTGTGATAATTTTCACAACCCAAGGAGATCACAAATGGGAAATGATTCTTTTAAAGTTAAAACTGTGACACACAAAATGGGTTGCTGTCGTCAATCATTCTATAGGAGCCCTCAGTCACACTATCCTGGTAACCTGTTTTTCTGTATAGTGGCTTCATAATTACCCTTATCCAAAGACAGGCATACAAAAAACAAATGTTTGTTGGTGATTCCCCATTTCCAAAAGCGATTTGACGATGCAAACAAAGCAATAAGGATGATTAGCATAACAATTACAATTATTTTGTATAGAAATAACAAGTTACCAAATATCAAGAAAAACCCAAATAACTAAAAATAAAAAGCAACGGCTTTCTTAAATCATTAAAACAGAACAACACAATTTGAAACGGCAAAATTTCAACTAAAGATCATAGTAAATGACACAATGTCTGGGTAGGTATTAGCAATAATATGTGATAGGCATTTAGCAAACGGGTTATTGCCTTTAAAGCAGTTTAATCTGTCTTTTTATCATTCCTTGCATCATAGCGCCACCATAACCGCAAAAAACATTAAAAAACTGTACAGTGCATACTGCTGCAAAAATGTCCTCTAATGGCTTTCAGAAAGTTTTGCAACATGCATATGCTTTACAAAGCATTTCTTTGTTTTAGATAAATATAAAGACATTGCTGGCATGTCTATTCGCCTAAAATATAAGTCGCATGCTTTCTAATATATAATAATAACAAAATTATGATGAGTAAAATCCTGTGCGGTATCCGATTCAATTTCAATGGTATCTGTCTTTATGCCATGGCGAGTATAGCATTATTTGCAATCCTTTCTCCGCATTCTGCGCAGTCCCAGGAGCAACAAGGAACTGTAAGCCGTCTCGCAGATATGCCAATTAGTCTTAAAATAGATAACATATACGTGGGAGATAGCCCTACTGGGTTAATAGTAGTCAAAGGAACAGTACATAACAACTCCACGGAAAATATAGTCAATGTGAAAGTTAAAGTCGACCTATTTGATTCAGATAATGATCTAATAATAGAAACACAGAGATTTATTACGCCCGCTTCGTCTATTTTTAAGCCAGGCTATGAAAGGAACTTTGACTTTCTTGTAACTGCGAGAGATGTTGATCATTATAATATCTCAGCATATGGTGATAAGGCACAATAAAAGAATAAAAGAAATGCTTTAATCGTGATAAAACATCAATTCAGCATTCATGCCCATATGTAATTTATGTTTACAATAGTTTAACACCATTTAAGTATGACATAATACCATTTTTAGTTGATCAAAATTTCTCAAAATGACGAAAATAAACTGTCAAACAAGATAAACAAAAACGAGCAGCGACAAACAATCATCAATCTTTTTGACTCCGGCATACCTTTAGAAATTATTGCGTTACAACTGGATATCGAATTGGATGAAGTTAACAAGGTTATCCGAAACATTAGCGACAGAACAGACATTGAAAAAAAATACCTGCAAAACAACCCAAATAATCGCCCCATGTCCGTTTTTTATCTAGATGCTGTGGTAGATATACCAAAAATCATATCTAGCGCCCAATCAAGCATGTGGAAGGCGTTAAGGACAGACCCAGTGTTTACTTTCCCATTTAATGAAACACAAGAAATATTGAGCCATTATTCTGTTACCAAAATCAACTCAATAATTTTGCATATCGATATTGTGGGATCCACAAAATTATCCATGACTCTCCCCATAGAGCGCATCTCCAAAATCATTCAGGCCTTTACCCAGGAAATGACCAAAATTATAAGGCTTTATGGCGGCTATGTTTTAAAATACATTGGTGATGCGATAATTGGCTTTTTTATGGTAGGCACCGACAATCTATACCTACCCTGTATTAACGCAATTAATTGTGCAAAAACCATGATTAAAGTTATAAACCAAGGTTTTAATCCCGTTCTCAGTCAATATGATTATCCTGAAATGGGCGTTAGGATAGGCATAGACTATGGTGAAAACGTGGTTGTGAAATACCTGCCTGACGCTGAAGATACAAATTCTTTTGATGATGGTGGCCAGCCCAAACTAAAACATCCAGAGAATAAAACAGACACAAAACAACCCATTTACGACATTCTTGGATACACCATTAGCATTGCAACAAAAATGACCGCATATGCCAAAGTTGATCACATTATTGTCGGGCAGCTAATCCACGACATTTTATCTAAGGAAGAGCAAAGTTATTTTACCCTGATTGACACAATGCCCGAAAATTGGAACTACATTAGTGATGAAACAGGGACGATTTACAAGCTGTATATAAACAGGACCTGAAATCTTACTTTAGCATATCAACCAAAACAATCTCACCATCTTCAGGTACATTCTATAAGTTACTAGCCAACTTATATCATATGGCATAACATTATTTTCCACAAATACCCTGATATACGATAATCATCATGCTTTTTTTATCACCAATAACCCCTAAACACAAAATAGTTGCTGTTGTTGCTCTGTGTGTGTGTGTACCTATCAAACAGTTTTGGTTGACAATGACGTTGACAATGACAAAAAACATCAGCACAGTACTTGATCATAGATTTTATTTGTTTGCCTTTGGTAATTTGAGTTCAGGGTCAGGAATGGTAAATTAATCATTTATTTTTCATATAGCCACCGTATCATCATTCCCTGTTTAGTTTTGTTTATTGTGTAAATACTTTATTAAATATTAACCTGGCTTTCTCCCGCACTGTACCGTTTACCTCAACAACAACCAATCCTTCGTTTGGCTGACCATAAAAAACAGCCCATTTGTCTGGAGAATACATAAAGAGAGGAAGTGCCACCAAATCCTCTTCGCCTTTGACTACAATCTGTATTTTATTATAAAACTCTGCCGAAGTTATTTCCCTAATTAGGCTAATCACATCCACGTTTATCTCACCAGGATTGTTCTCACAATATATTTTTTTATCAACTTGAAATTCCGTGGTCTTACTCTTGATCACTCTTTTTTCTTTGTTGTCTATTACAGATAAATCCGGAATATGCCCAAAACCCACTAGCCTGTTGGTGGTGGTATCACCAACAGTTATTATTTTGTGGGCTCCTTTGATAAATCGATTTATTTTTATTTCGTCTAATTCTTTTTCTTTTATCAATATCCCAAATGGGGCCTTTAATAAATCAGCATAATCTAAGTTAATCCTCATGTCATGTGTTTTATTTCATTTTTCTTCTAGGAAAAACAGGACCTCAACAAAACAATAGTCTCAATTAATCAAAATATCAGGTGGTTGGGCATATATAGCGGTTCCATTTTATTGCGGAATTTTTTCTTTGTTTGCTGCTTCCTTCTCTTCCTGATCCTTTAAATCTATAGCAACCACACTAATTCTTCCAGCTGCAATCCCCGCTATTTTATAGAATGCCTGTGAATACTCTGATTCTGGTTCCGAGATTATTATGGATTTACCACTGTCACTGCCCTGCATAATCTGCGGGGTTAGCGGAATTTCACCTATAAACGGAATGTCAAATTGTTCACTTATTTTTTGCCCTCCACCTTTGCCAAAAATGTTAATTTTTTCATGGCAATTCGGACAATCAAGGTAACTCATGTTTTCGATGACGCCTATTATCGGGATGTTTAGTTTGTTGAACATACCTATTGACTTTACTGCGACATTCATAGCTACGTCTTGTGGCGTGGTTACAATCAAAATGCCTGTAATCGGAATAGTTTGTGCCATAGTAAGGGGTGCGTCACCTGTCCCTGGAGGCAAGTCAATAATCAGGTAATCTAGTTCCTCCCAATTAACATCTGTAATAAACTGCTTAACTATGCCTGATATGATTGGGCCTCGATATATGCCTGCTTGTTGGGATTGCTCATAGAAAAACCCCATTGACATAACCTTTACGTTTTCAGTAATTGGCGGTTGTATTTTATTGTCAAAAACCTCCGGACTCTCTTTTAATCCCAACATTAGAGGTACACTGGGTCCATATATGTCTGCGTCCAGTATACCCACTTTCGCCCCTGTTTTTGCCAGGGCTAAGGCCAGGTTTACCGAAACAGTCGTTTTGCCTACACCCCCCTTTCCACTGGCCACTGCTACAATGTTCTTTACATTTGGCAGTAACTGATCCATTGAAATTGAGCGCCCTTCGACCACCCTTGCAGTCACCTTTAAATCCAGGTTTTTTATTCCTAAAGTAGATATCGAATTCCTCACATCCTGCTCTATTTCACTATTAAATGGGCATGCGGGGGTTGTAAGTTCCAACGTGAAAGCAAGTTTATCCTCATTTATTGAAACATCTTTAATCATACCCATAGAAACAATATCTTTATGTATCTCTGGGTCCTTTACACTTTTTAAAGCCGTAATGACTTGATCTACAGTAACCATGATAATATAGAAATTGGGTCATGATTGTATTTAAATCATTCATCCTTGAAACTGCAATGACAAATTATAATAATGACCATTTTTTAAAGATAAACATAAAGTTCATAAACTAAAAGTTATGGATATGTTGTATCCTTATTATGTTTGCTATAGCACATATGACCGATGTAGTGAGAATTCCACCGAGCAAATTAACAAATTCATTGAAAATAACAGCCATTGGAATTTTAAAAGAGAAATACGAAAGCATGGTAAATGCCGAACTAGGCTATGTTATTCTGATAATTGACGCAGAAGCAAACTCCACCGGCAAAGTTATTGCTGGCGATGGTGCTACCTATCATAAAGTCCATTTTACCGCCCTAACGTTTTACCCCAAACTCCATGAAGTCGTTGAAGGCGAGGTAGTTGAAATCACCGATTTTGGGTCTTTTGTAAGAATAGGCCCCACTGACGCTCTGTTGCACTTATCCCAAATTACTGATGACTACCTGAAAAGCGATGTTAAGCAAGGTCTTATCATATCAAATCAGTCCGAGAAAACATTACGAATTGGGTCAAAGATACGCGCAAGAATTACTGCAATAAGCCTTGGAAAAAGTGCATCGATGGGCAAAATAGGCATTACATGCAGACAACCATTCCTTGGTGCACTTGAATGGGTGGAGCGAGAAATAAAACGGGCCCAGAATGTACATGCTGATGGAGACCCTGCCAATAAATCAAGGAAATCCGTATCGTCATCCAACATTATTTCTTCCAATACAAAAAGGGATAAGAAATAAAAAATACAATATTGTTGATATAGCATTGGCAAAAGAATTTGCGTGTAAAAAATGTAAGGCACTAACCCTGGGTAAAATGTGTCCCGTTTGCAAATCAACAGAGTTATCCAAGGACTGGTCTGGGATACTTTTGGTTTTTGATTCTGAAAAATCCAAAATTGCGTCAACTCTGGAAATCTCTGCGTCTCACAAGTACGCACTGAAAGTAACATAGTTTTAAGTTGAATAAGTATAAGGATATCTATAATAATGCCCAAAATTCGTTAAAAAAAAATGAATTGGAAATTAGGTCGCTTCTGGCAGATTTCTTAAATGAGGATATTGGCACAGGAGACATCACAAGTAATACACTAATTGACGAAAAAATTGATGCAACTGCAAAAATCATCTGTAAAAACAATGATGATGGGGCAGTTGTAAGTGGGCTTTCTGAAGCTAAAACAATTTTTGACATATGCGGTTGCGTCTCAACACCGTTAGTAAATGATGGAGCCCGTTTAAAAGAAAAAACAGCGGTCATGGTTATTCAGGGACCTGCCAGATCCATATTAAAAGCTGAAAGAACAGCTTTAAATCTACTCATGCATATGAGCGGGATCTCAACAAAAACATCTCAATTTGTAGAAAAACTTGGCAAATATTCAGAATTTGTAAGTATTTCTTCCACTAGAAAAACCTCGCCAGGTTTACGGTATTTCGATAAAAAATCTGTGGTGTTAGGTGGCGGCATATCCCACAGATACAGGCTAGACCAACTCATATTGATAAAGGATAACCATACCGCAATTGTAGGGTCAGTTATCAAGGCCATTGAACTAGTTCGCTCAAAATACGGGTCCAATAGAAAAATAGAATGCGAAGTGTGTGACTATAACGGCATTATTGATGCCATAGGTTCTGGGGCAGACATTGTAATGTTAGATAATTTTGCCCCCGATTTAGTTCATAGATCTATGGAAAAGATCAACAATTTGGGATTGAGGGATAAGATCGTTATTGAGGTTTCAGGCGGCATAACGCTGGATAACATATATGAATACGCATCAGCAAAACCGGATGTAATTTCAGTGGGCTCACTGACTCATTCCTTTCAATCTGTGGACTATAGCCTTGAAATATCCTCTTCCAACGACGTATTTTTTTGATTGCAGTTTGGTCAAATTTTTTGATTTAGTGTAATCTAAAAGTTGTTATGCGATATTTAGCATTCTCTGTATAGGCACCCTTGCTTTTTCTGCAATTCCCTTTGGAACCTTAACCTCATATGATTCATTTACCAGGGAATTATACACTTTTTCCACCGTTATCTTTTTCATGTATTTACAAACTGCATCATTTTTAATTGGAATGAACTCCTTTTCCGGGTTTTCCACTTTCATTCTGTATAACATTCCAGTCTCAGTTGCTACAATGAACTGACTGTTATGTGATATCCTTGCTTCCTTCATCATTCCCTCGGTAGAGAGTATTTTGGTGTCTCTGTTGATATCTCCTTTTGAGATATGATATAGGGTGGATGAGGTGCAGCTGCATTCAGGATGAACCAAAAACTCGGCATTTTTATAGCTTTTTAGCATGGCGTTGATGTCTTCTGCCCGTATGCCCGCATGTACATGACACTCTCCTGGCCATATTTTTATATTAGTTCTCTTTGTTACCTCTGCTACATACGCCCCTAAAAACATATCAGGCAAGAACAATATCGGTTGTTCTTTTGGAATTGACTGTACAATTTTTGCGGCATTAGAAGAAGTACAGCAATAATCTGACAGTGCTTTTATTTCTGCAGATGTGTTTACATAGCTTACAACCACAGCTTTTGGATTCTGTCTTTTCCATTCTATTAGTTCTTCAGGGTTTATCGAAGACGCAAGAGAGCAACCGGCGTTTAAATCCGGTATCAACACTTTTTTTTCCGGGCTTATGATGGATGCTGTTTCAGCCATAAAATGGACTCCACAAAAAACAATTATGGAGGCATTAGTTTCTGCCGCCATTTTTGATAGTTTCAAAGAATCCCCTACAAAGTCTGCAATATCTTGAATTTGTGAGATTTGATAATTATGAGCTAAAATAACTGCATTTTTTTCTTTCTTTAGTCTTTGGATTTCTTTGGCATAGTCGACATTTAAAACAGACATTTATTGATATATATATTGTCTTGTTCTTCAATTTAAATAATAATAATTTAGTATATGATTGCCATCTCTTTATTGTTTCAGGTAATTGTTGCCTATATTGGCAATTAGCGTGTTGGGCATCAAACGGTCATATGCATATATTAAATATAGGATTTGATATTAATATGATGTGCCAACTCACGGATCATTAACAAAAGCTGGAAAAGTCAGAGGTCAAACACCAAAAATTCAAGCTCGCCAGAGAACTAGTCTCTCGTCTAAAATGCGAAATAAAAACAATTTTGAAAAAAGATTTGAGAAAAGGATTCAGCCAGGTCAAAAAAAGCCTGAGAGAATGGGCAGACGTTAGAAAAAGCAACAAAAGCAGCAGCGATTGTTTATTTTTTTATGTTTTATTTTTCTTCTAAATAAAAATATTAAAGGGTTAAAATAATTTAAGGTATGTACCACCACATTGCAGAAACTTGGAAGTCGATGTTAAAAACACGATCCCAAATTCTCAAAGATAAAGCATATACATGGAGAAGAGAGCCCACAATACACAGAATTGATTCACCAAGCAGACTCGATAGAGCAAGGGCTTTAGGTTACAAGGCAAAACAAGGGATTGTAGTTGCAAGAGTTCGTGTAGGCAGGGGTGGAATGAGAAAGCAACGCCCCGTTTCGGGCAGACGACCCAAGCACCTAGGTGTTGTTCACATAAAACAAAGTATCAGCATGAAGCATGTAGCTCAAAGGCGTGTTGGTGAGAAATTTCTCAACCTAAAGGTTTTGGGTTCCTATTTCCTGTATCAGGATGGAATGAATTCATGGTTTGAGGTAATTCTTGTAGATCCAAACCATCCGGCAATAATAAAAGATAAAGAGATAAGAAGTAGGTTAAACTTTAAGTAGTCTATACCTAACCTATTTTTTCAATCATTTTATTTATTATGTCATTTATTTCAGTTAATGGTGTATCTTTTTCCAATGTCATGTAATAGAAATTATCGTTAGATTTGTCCGGAATCAACAAAAAAGTGACATTTTCGTTTTTTTCAATGGTAAAAATTGATTTGCCTATTGATACCTCTAGCGCTTTTCTTAACTGTTGCCTAGTGGATTCGATGTAACGCTCATCTCGGGCTTGTTCTGGAGTCAACAAGGGCCTAATTCCACTTTTTAGTTTGCCTGTTATAGTCCGGCCAAACTTATTTATTATGCCCACATACCTAATTTTTTCAGAGATATTTAGAAACGATATACATTTTTCCTTGTTGATTGCCATTTCATCTCTTTTGGCATCGAAGTTCTCAGTCATTTTTAATACTATTGACAAATCATACACTATATGTTATTTTACTCTGTTTATATGCCAAAACAAAACCCCCATACTGCAAACACCATTTAATGCTTTTATATTGAGGCTGTTAACTTAAGCGTTTATCACATCCTTGTTACACCCACCCTCAAAAAGGTTTACCATCTCAAATAGGAAAAAGATTGCAATGCTCTTTCTGCAAGGAAAACAGTCATTGAATCATTCGGTTATGGCCTTGACGTGTCGGATCGTTCTCTTTCGATAAGCCTTTTCTCATAACAAGGATTAATAGCGCAATCCAATTTCAAAAACAGCGGGCTTTTCTCAAGATAACGGGTATGAATTTAATAAGAAATGCAACAACATCTGCGATTAAAACATCATACAGTAAAATCTAGCATAAAAATAGTTGTATATTAATATTAATAATAGTGTCTAATAGTTATGTTATAATGCATATTAAACTCATTTTATTGATTATTACAGTTTTGCCATTTGTGTTTGGCCCTTTTCTGAATCTAAATACCCTATTTGCGTCTGGGGACGGTGACGGAGATGGAGAAAGATACAGAGGACCAATAACCAGAGGAGACTCCTCAGAAAGAGTCATTTACTGTACCTTTACTACTACAGAGGTAAAAGCTCCTCTTTGTCAAGGCACTTCAAAGAGTGACATAATAGTTGGAACGATACAGGATGATTTCATTGAAGGTAAAGGTGCGGATGATGCAATACAGGGGCAAGCGGGCAGTGATGAAATATTGGCAAATGACGGGAATGACGACGTTCAAGGCGGGCCTGGAAGTGACAACATTTATGGAGAAAATGGTAACGATCTAATGTATGGAGGCCTTGAGGGCGACTTTTTGGTAGGCGGTAAAGGAGATGATGAGATGTACGGTGGGCTTGGTGAGGATATCTTAGAAGGAGGGCCAGGAAAAAATTATTTTGATTGCGGAGATGATTACGACATAATTATAGACTTTAAGAGGGACCAAGACACTGCCTCCAACAATTGTGAAGATATAAGAGTGGGTCTCTGACCGACTGTTTGTGTAGCCTACTGTCAAATGATGTAAATCAATTGCTTTAGAGTAACCGCGGAGATGGCTGCTGCTGCTGCTGCTGCGGCATCTATTTTCCAATCAACAGGAAAACAATCAAGCATATAGCATTATAAAATAGACAACAGCATCAATCTCACCTACGCATTCACCAGAACATTCATTATTCAAATGCCCCTTTAACATACCTTTTCAACGCATAAATACAAATATTATCTCAGACACTGGGTATGACAGTTATTACCGCCAGTAGATTACTTCCTAATTTTCTTTTTATTGCCATTTTATCTGTCATGGTTTTGCCAACTTATGGGCATTTGTACTCGGACTCTAGGGAAAATCTCATTTTGGTTACGGAACCTGGCGGAGCCAATACCACCAAAGGCTCCGATAGGAGTGACATAATTGTTGGTAACAGCATTACGAACATTGTCAACGGAAAGGATGCTGATGACGTAATCATGGGGAGGCAAGGTAATGATGAACTCTATGGTAGTACCGGAAGCGACATATTGCAGGGAAATTCCGGAGCGGATATCTTGTTTGGTGAAGAGGGAAATGACACGATATTTGGCGGAAGTGAGGAAGAATACATCAACGGTGGTGAAGGTATAGATACACTGTACGGAGGCAATGGCGATGACGTGCTGGAAGGTGGAAATGGTGTGGATTACTTTGATTGCGGAGAAGGATACGACATTGTAATAGATTTCCGAAAAGAAGAGGTAGACACAGCTCAGAATAATTGTGAGGAGATAATGGTAAACATATAGCAAGTAAATTGATGCAATTCACGGGATCATGGCAAGGCAGTTTCTGCTGATTTTTGCAACACATTTTGCAGATTCAGTCAGTTATGGTGTTTACCATTGATCTTTGGCAAAAAACACATCAGAACCTCCATAGAGAACAAAGTCAAAGTCCAGGTATCAAACTTTTGATGCATATCCCTGGTTTATAACATTATTACGGGGTTACAGCACAGGTTAATTTATCCCAACGGTTTTTTATGAAACATATGTTGGCCAATATTGGCGCACTAGATACGAAAACAGCCACATTATTGGCCGATAACAAGCCAAATAAGAAAAAAATGCAAAATTTGCATCATTGCCCGAAAAGATTAAAATTGATCGTTTGCTATAAAATGACAGATGATTTTAAAAACATTTTCCGTCGCATTACTGATATTCTCATTATTTTTGTTTATCCAGCATTCTCCATCTTTTGCTCAAAGGTTAAGTGATATAGGTAACCAAAACGAAAATGGTTCACAGAATGTTATCAATGCCACCAGTGAAGGCACAGCTTCAGATGGTGAAGCGCCAGCCACTACTGCCGGTGGGGGTAACGAACAGCCATCATCACCTGCTTCAGCAAATGCTACTGCTGTGCAGGAACCTCAACAGCAGCAGCTGAATCCACAGACACTATTGGATAGATTACAGATGCCTATTGTCGGATCTTTTGGTGACGACCGCATCAGTGGAACGCAGGAACCCGACGTAATTATCGGGTTTTTGGGCTCCGATACGGTTACCGGTATGAACGGAAGTGATGCAATTCAGGGAAACGAGGGGCAGGACAAATTGTATGGAAATGAGGGCGAGGATATACTGCAAGGAGGAATAGGAAGTGATCAGATATACGGTGATGTTGGGGATGACATTTTAGCAGCTGGGGGTGACGATGACTTTTTGTCTGGCGAGTATGGAAACGATAAGATGTATGGAGACGTTGGGGATGACATATTGGTAGGCGGTGCAGGAGCCGATTATTTTGACTGTGGGGAAGGCGTAGATGTTGTGGCAGACTTTAACTTGCAGGAGGCGGATGACAGGGCAGGAAACTGTGAAGAGCTAATCGAACAATCCCCCCTCTCCTGATTCAAACAATATACCCGTTAGCATATGTTTACGTAAATGTCTTTTCTTAACCTTTTAACTGTGTCCTGTTTGGTTGTGTGCCGGCTTTTCAAATACGGAAAAGAAGAATAAAACCATGAACGATAGCATTCACACGGACACCAAATCCATTAATGATGAGGAACTTTTGGAAAACGATTCGGAATCAACAACAACATTACATGTGCAAGGGGTCTCCAAGGTGTATAAGTCCCCTGCAGGCACCACCGAAGTGCTAAAGGATATAAATTTTTCAATAGGGAGGGGCGAATTTGTTTCAGTTGTTGGGCCATCTGGAAGTGGAAAGTCCACTCTCTTAAACATCATTGGTGCGCTTGATAGGCCTAGTTCGGGTAAGGTCTACATAAGAAACATTGATATTTTCTCCCTATCTAATCATGACATAGCACTGATGAGGAATAATCTTATCGGGTTTATCTTTCAGTCTTACAATCTTATTAACAGAACCAGTGTCATAAAGAACATAGAAATTCCGGCCATAATTGCGGGGGTTGAGAGGAAAGAGAGAGCAAAAAGGGCACTAAGGCTGCTGAGACTTCTTGGTATTGAGGAAAAGGCAAACCTTAAGCCAAACAATCTTAGCGGAGGCCAACAGCAGAGGGTAGCCATTGCCAGAGCATTGATGAACAGCCCAGCCATTATTTTAGCTGATGAACCAACTGGCAACCTGGATACAAAGACCGGTAAGGATGTTTTCAATCTACTAAAATCGCTTTCAGCAAGAATGAGAAAGACTATAGTGATGGTCACGCACAATAACGATCTGGCAAAAGAAACGGATAGAACAATATTTATGAAAGATGGGAGAATTGAAGACGAGAAAAGAAATTGAGATGGCGTATTTAAATTCCATCTTTAGGTCATGGAAACAACAAAGACAAAACACCTCATTGCCGCTACTGCTATCTTTTTTGTTTTTTGCATCTTTGGTGACAGCTGACTTTCATAGCAATCCATGCTGTAACAATATATCACCTTATGCACATGGTCAACAGACGGAGAAGGACCCTGCGTTTCAGGACGCATATTGGACAGATAAAACCGTCGCTTCAGGAAATAATTCAGACAAGCTACAGGAAAGGGAGGTAGGGCCAGGGGAAGGCATTGCCACCCTTGCAGTGGTGCTTGTCAATAAAGCACAGTCCGAAATCACAGCGGTTAAGGGATATCTCAATTTACCCCCGGAATTCCAAGCTGTAAAAACAAGAAACTTTGTGCCCATCCCGTCCACAAACTCCGATTCCGGTTCTAATCCCATTTCCAACTCAAGCATCAATGGCATCACCTCCGAAAGCAATGCTCTTGCCAATAATAACCCCACCGCTGCCGGTGTCTCTGGCAGCCAACCAAATGTAGCGGCTGCAAGCTATGACTCAATCATACAGCCAGGTGAAGAGTTTACTTTGTATTTTGACATTAACATATTGAATGGTGCCAACCTAGGGCTTTACATTGGAAGCCTTGACCTTGTGTATTCTAAAGTGTTGACTCCGGGTGATACCGTTGTGCAAGATATTGCCATTCCATTTAGAATACCAGGCAAAGTAATCCTTGATGTTGAATTGCAGGATCAATACCTAACACCCGCGCAACTAAACAGAGTAAACATCAGCATAATTAACAAAGGAAGCGCTGATGCAAATAGTGCAATTGTCACCTTTTTAAATGCAAACGGGAATACCGAAGACGGATTGACAACAATATCATCCTCTGTAGAAGATAGCGAACCTGCGGTTAGAGATACAGCAACAAACAACACGTCCTCAAGCGCCACCTCAGTCACTTTGGATAATTCAACAACAACAACAACAACCACAGAGCAACAAGCAAATCGCAACACAACTTTATCCTCACTAGCCACAATCGGAACGCAGAGATTTGATGTAGGAAGAATAGGGTCCGGAGAAACAGTTTCCATTGCACCGTTAATTTACCCTTCGCTAACAGCAAGTGAGACCCTACAGAGTATTAACGTTGAGATATCTTATGGCAACCAAATAGGCAACAGGGAAAATTTCGACTCCAATTTGGGCATAGTAATATCCGCACAGCCCACCGAGTCAAATTTTGACGGTTACTTTGGTTCCGGGGATGGTGAAAGAGTGACAGGGACCGATGTAAACGGTGAGAGCGGATCCCAAAATGCCAATAATGTTCTTACAGCAGGGGAGATAGAAGAAGTGGAATTCACAATTGAAAAAACAACACCCTCAACAGTGGAGGACGCCATCATTTCCATTACCCCCTCAAGTGATTCAGCAAAGGTACTAGGATCATCAAGATGGTCGTTTGAAACGATAGAAAACAGCACGATGGACTTGAGAACAGAGGTTTTTGCCTCAGAGGATTTGATTGGAAAACCCATTCAGTTCAACGTTGACATTGACTACATACTAAACGGAATATCAAAATCCGAATCGCTCAGCATAGGCATGTATGTTGACGGCAAGATTGCTATAAGCGCATATGATTTTGGGGTGAGCATAATTGGTGATGATCCCAACCTGGTGACTAATTTACTGAATGAGGGAAATATGGATGCCCTCTTTGCAACCGTTGAGTTGATACCACCCCCCTCCACTCAAGAATCGGATGGGACTGGTAAAATCAGCAGCAGCAGCAGCAGCATCCCAAGCCTCGTGCAACGTTATCCCCCACTTCAATATATAGGAGATTTGGCTGAAAACTCCCCTTTGCCCATTAGCATACCCGTAGAGATACCCAATGGCACCAAAGCAGGGGACTATCCCGTTTTTATGAAGGTATCCTACAAGGACAATCTTAGAGACAACCACGAATTAATTGTTAACGGGACTGTAGAGTATACGCCGGAAGTGGATGAATCATCTGCGGGATCAGGCGGGTTATTTGGCACAGGAATCAGTCCGATAGTGTTGCTTGTTGTTGCCGCTTTCGCAGTTGTTATAGTATTGCTAATTATTCGCTCCATAAGAAAGAAGAGAGAGACAAAAAAACTCCGTTCCTTATCCAATGACAAAGACAGCAAAGACGAACTAGACTCACTGTTGAAAAAGTGATTTAAAGTTTTTTGTTAGAAAGACCGCATTATAGAAAGGCAGATAACTGGAAGCAGGTATATAGATGAATAGGTAAAAAAAGGAAAATAAAAGAAATGAACATCAAAGAAGTCTTTACCCTTTCTTTTGATGCAATAAAGGAAAGAAAGGTTAGATCGATTCTTACCATATTGATGGTCATGTCAGGAAGCAGCTTGCTTGTTGCAGTCAGCGGTTTTGGTGCAGGATTTACCGAATTCTTTAAAAAGCAATTTAGCAATCTTGCTCCGAACATTTTGTTTGTAAGCAGTGTTGTCCAAACACAGGATGGGTCTTCTGTTGCAGGATCCGCACCTTCGCCCACACCCAAAATAACGCTAAACCAGGCCGTGGTGAGCAGGATAGGCTCCCTTCCCTTTGTGGATGAGGTTATCCCTTCTTTTCAGGAGACAGTTATCGTATCCTCAAGAGGAGAATCAAAAAGCAATGCGGTTCTTTCTGTTGATCCTGATTTTCTGACTGTTGTTGCGCCAACTTTAGAGTTCACTGAGGGCTCATCAATAAGAAAGGGGGATCCTTCTGCAGCAGTATTGGCTGAAGACATAGCTTTTCCACCAGGTGAGGAGAATCCTTTCGCGCAAATAGGCGAATCAGTAAGAATAACCTATTCATATGTAGACGAGGCAGGTGATACACAGGAGGAATCAAAGAATTTTGCCGTTAGCGCAATTATGGAGTCAACAGGAAATCCAACAATAGATAATGCAGTTGTAATAAACCTGGATGCCGGAAACTCATTACTCCAGAGAGCAGGGAAATATGACTCCCTGTTTGTAGCTGCGGATTCAGCGGAATATGTAGACGCGGTGGAACAAACAATAAGGAATGTTTATGGAAACAACATAGGCATCACCACAGTTAAAGCGATATTGCAAACAATACAAGAATTTACCGGGGGGATCACGTCCTTTCTGCTGAGCATTGCAATTATTTCACTGTTTGTAGGTGCAGTAGGCATCATCACCACATTATTTACCTCTGTTGTTGAAAGGACAAAAGAAATTGGCACGCTAAAGGCAATCGGAGCCCAAAACGGCACAATACTGTCGTTATTTTTAGCTGAGGCGTTAATAATAGGAATCATAGGGGGCTCCATAGGTCTGCTTGGAGGGATTGGAGGCGGGTATATGCTTGCGCGTGGAGGGCCCGGGGCCGGAGAGGGCCCCCCACTTGATCCCGTATACATCCCCGCAGACATGGCAAGGGTTTTGGTAATCTCCATTTTTTTGTCCATGGTTGCAGGATTGTTGCCGGCATGGAAGGCGTCACGGGTTACCCCTATTTCAGCCCTTAGATCTCAGTAATTTTCAACAGAATTACTTGAGTCAAACCAGTTTTTTAATCCAGTGATAACGGCAGTACGGAATCTTTTGGCAAATAGCGACAAGCATCGGACAGGCAGCATCTTTAGGGGAAAGACCCTGAAATGGTGGGGCGCAAACAAAGATCAAACAAACCATGTGACCCACCCCCATGGCCAGCCCTTTCTCTAGTTTGATATGTGTGGATTACGGATAATAAGAGCGAAACAATCCAGAATCTGATTCCCCTGGGTTTAAAGAGCCTTTTTTTGATTGTCGGCCCACCCCCTTTTTATAAACTTCCCATGTCCGATTTTGTTTTCGCAGACAATCCCATTTTCCATAATTATCTCCCCCCTGGAAATCGTAATTATAGGCCATCCCTGTAGCACATAATCATCATAAATGCTATAATCAGATGATGATTTCAATATATCTGGAGTTACTTTTTTTTTCAAATTCAAGTCAACTACAACCAAATCCGCATCCGAACCCTTCTGTATGGTCCCCTTTTTGGGGTACATCCCAAAAATTCGGGAGGCGTTGTAGCTTGTCAACTCCACCAACCTTTCGACAGAAAGTTGACCGGAATTTATGCCAAAATGCAGCATAACAGGCAACATGGTTGCCACACCAGGAAAACCCGCAAGCGCAGACCAAATATCTTTTCCTTCCCCATATTTTAAATTCAGACTATTTGCTACATGGTCTGTGCCAATAGTATCTATTACGCCATTTCTTATAGCCACCCATAAGCTTGCTATATCGTTTTTTGAACGCAATGGCGGTACAACCTTACCCTTAAGGTTATTGTAATCTACAGAATGGGTCAAATAATGGGGGCATGTTTCGACATATGCACTACAGCCTCCGATTTGCTTTTCCAACAAAATCGCATCCAGAGAAGCATTTGAACCTATATGGACAAAATATAAACTGGAGTGGATTTTTCTGCCCATGTCCATAATCTTTTTTACGGAGTTGATTTCGCCCTCTGGTGGCCTGCACCTGGACCAAAGATCCAGTGGATTAAAATTTCCGTTGTAATTGCCTGTGTCACCATCAGCATTGTCTGCAAAGGTTGTCGCTTTGTTTTTTTTAATCAAATCCGAGTTGATAACATGATCCTCGGCATGAACTAAAACAACGGAGTTGGGCAAAGTGGAGGATTTCCTCAAAACACCATTGCAAAGATCATCAGACACATTGACATGCTCAGGTAACAACTTATTTTCATAAGGCTCCATATCCATCAATATTCTGTTGTCAGCTGACCCCAGGTTCATGTACAGTTTAAATGATGTTATGCCCATTTTACCAAGATAAGGTATATCATCAATTTGTTTTGGATTTAAAATTGACGCGTGCATGGAATAGTCAACAAAATGACTGTTTTCACTGGCCTGAATATGCGCCGGTATTTTTTGCTCGTATGGCTCATACAGCCTTAACATGCGCATCATGGTAGTAACACCCCCTACTGCAGCAGAGCGGGATTCTGTTTTTGAAGATTGATCTACAGGTGAGAAAACACCATAATGGACATGGGGATCAACCAAACCAGGTAAAACCAGGTTTTCACGCGCATTGATACTCCTTGAGTAGCTTACATTGTCCACAGAGTTTGTTATTTCCTTAATTTTCCCGTTTTCAACAAGGATGTTTGACATTACAATTCCAACTTTAGGTATCACGATGTTTGCATTTGATATCAAAAGGTCGCACGAGTTGTTCTGCTTTTCAAAGTCCATTTTAGATTGGCCCATAACCGTTTCAGTCCACACGCTGTACAGAGTGTTTATCTTCGGTTGGTCTTTTACCAATCACCTGAAATCCACCATCCTCTAATGCTTTGTAATAAATTGATGCAGGTTTAACAAAAAAACCAGTCTCCAAAACCCCGGGTATTTTCCTTATTTTGTTTTCTAAATCCAGCACGTTGCCAAAGTCTGTGAACATTGTATCCAAAATAATGTTTCCGTTTTCAGTGAGGTATGGATAGCCCCTTTCCAGGGTCCGAAGGGTAGGTTTGGCCCCCGTCTCAACCAAAAAACGAGTCACGGCAGTGCGCCCAAAAGGAATGACTTCGATGGGCAAAGGCCTCGAAAAAACGGGAACAAATTTCGCAGAGTCCCCTATGATGATTGTCTTTTTTGAGGAGTGATACAGTATCTTTTCCCTCAAGAGGGCGCCACCACCCCCTTTTATCATAAAATAATCCCCGTCTATTTGGTCTGCGCCATCAACAACAAGGTCCAAAAGGGGGATCTTTGTTTCATCCAATATTTTTAGCCCCTTTCTTTCCGCATCAATTTTTATTTGGAGCGATGTGCAGATAAACTCACAGTTTCTAGCAACAGAGTCGGAAAAACAGTTAACAACCCTAGAAACAGATCGTCCACTGCCCAACCCGATAAGGAGAGAGTCAGCGCCTATGTGATTTGATATGATGTCATTGGCGATTTTCTCAAAGCTTTTGTCCAAAAAACTCAGGTGGGGATTGTTTAATGGTGTTGACATACAACCACCTGAGAAACTCGGATGCCAGCGTATTTAAATTAATTGCACGACACGATTTGGGAAAACTCACATGTGCAAGATACACAACTGTGCTGTTTAGCCGGTAGGGTTTTCCAGTCTTTTTAGTATCTTCAGAATATCTTGCTGGATTTTATCGATGTCTTCCACATTTAGGCTCAAGTCCTCTCTTTTTGTGTTTGGCCCATCAGCAGTGGCATTATCGTCATTTTTTCCGGGATTTGGAGAAACCATTGGAGGGTTTTCGCCAGGGCATGACGACTCAAAACCGTTGTGGCGGGATTTACTCAACAGGGATGGCATGAAATCTTTGTTGTTGTTGTCGCTGTTGTCGTCTTTATCTTTGTCGTTTTTTGCGGTTGCCGCGGTATCGGGTTTGCGGTCACCAAGTTTTGTTTTTTGCGGTACAGAAGGTGCCGAGTCAAAATCGGGTTTGTCGCCATTGTTACCACCCTCTTTGAAATAGCTAAGCTTGTCTGAAAAACTATCCAGTTTTTTGTCCAATTTAGCTACAGAGTATGACATTAAAGAGTAAAGCTGATTGCGATACTGATACATATCCTGGATTTCAACAGATGGTTGCAGCTTAAATATGCGCTCATCATAATGCTCCAGGAGCTTACCGTACTTTAGCAAAAGTCTATCTTTTTCAAAAGAGTCTATCTTTTTTTCACTATAGAATTGATTAACTTTACCTAACGCCTCCAACGCAACATCCCTTTCAAAAACAAGGTTGTTAAACTCGGACCTTATGTCTTTGGATGCATTGATTTTGTTTTCTTTTTTTGTTTTAGAAAATCGATTGACGAAAATGGCACACACAGCACCCAAGAAAACGGATCCAAAAACAACCAAAAAATCAAATGCCAATGCTAACAAGGTGTTAAAACAAAACGTTTTCCAATAGGTTTAGGAGGTTGACTATGTTACTTTACACGCCTTTTTATCCAGTTGTATTTCCTTATTTTGGGATCTGGATATCCACATTTAGAACAGGTTTTACCGCGTTTATGAAATGAATTGTGTCCACACCTTCTGCATCGAATATGTGTTTTTTTTCGGGTAAACTTACCCATCGATGTAGTGCCTTTCACCATTTCCTATTACCCCCTATTCCGATAGGGCTATTTAAACTGTGGAGGAGAAATAATCACCACATTGTCTCCCCTCACAACTATGTTTCCTATCTCATCGGATTTACCTTCTTCCAGGATTTCAACAGAGCTTTCCAATAACAAATTCATATGTTGATCAAAACCCTGTAAATTACCTCTAATAACTTTACCCCCTTTTAACTTGATTAATACATCTTTGCCGAGGCTCTCATCTAGAACCTTCACAGCCATATCTACTGACAACTTTTTCTACCTATTGTTAATCAATTTAGGCTCTATATTAAATTTATTTTTTTCTTCAGTTATCCACAGGCAAAGCATTATTTGTAATAGCCATCTTTAATCAGCAAGATCATTTTTTCAGCAATACGCGACAGCATCCGCTGTCCCTTTTCAGCTGACGCGTCCGACGGATTTCCCCATATGCCGTTTTTTGTGAATTTTATGAACCCGCCAGGATTGTTAATGGACATATTTATGCCGGCTTTGCTTACAACATCCTCCTCACCATTACAGTCACAGTCATCACCATCGTTTTTTTTGTCCAAAGCCATTCCCTTTTTGGACAGGTCCATTCTGACCAACTCAGGGCAAATAGACATCATTAGCGATGTTTCAACCTCACCCCCATGGTCAAAACTTTTGTTTAGCATCTGCCAATAGTTTATAAAGTAAAAGTATTTTCCTTCTGTTGGGTATACTGATGAGATGTGTTGCCCAACATACTGCAAAAGGCCAATGTTCCCATGATGTCCGTTGATAACGTATAGGCGGTTGATCCCCTGTTTGAATAAGGAAATACAGATATCCGAAATAAAGTTTAACAGAATGTTATGATTTATGGAAACGTTAAAAAAAGGCTCATGCTCAAAAGACACACCATAGTGAATTGACGGAAGCAAAAAGGCATTGGTGTTGTCTGCAATGATTTTGGATATGTACTCTACGATTACTGTGTCCGTTGAGAATGGCAAATGCCCACCATGCTGCTCAAGTGAGCCAAGTGGGACAATAGCCGTGTCAATGCCGGAAAAGTCATTTGCTCCAACCAACTTGGAAAAACCATATTGGTTTAGATTCTTTATTTCCTCCACCATACAATCAAAGAAAAACGACTGTTGATGATATAAAGGCATTTGATTACTTAAAATTCACCCTGCCCCAATATACCTCCAGTTTATCGTTTAAGAAGAGTTTTACTGCCTCTAGTAAGGCCACAGCCTCAGCTGATCTGCCCTTGCTTTTTATTGTTTCAAGGGTGTCCTCAGGCAAAACCTTGAACGCCTCCTGGATTATTATAGGCCCCTGATCCAGATCCTCCGTGACAAAATGGGCCGTGCAGCCGATTATTTTTGCCCCCCTCTCATAGGCCTGAACATATGCCAACGCACCAGGAAACGCAGGTAGCAGCGATGGGTGTATGTTAATTATCCTGTTTGGGTAACGCCACACAAAATTGGGCGTCAATATCCGCATGTACCTGGCCAAAACAATAAGGTCAATGTCAAACCGGTCTATCAACTGAAGGATCTTGTTTTCGGCCTCATTCTGGTTGACATGATCTATGTAAAAAAAGGGTATGGAGTAGGAGTCTGCCATGGGCTTTAGCTTCTCATCCGAGCCGATTATCATGGAGACGTTTGAAACCATCTCTCCTTTTGAAACAGAGTCCAGTATCTTTAGGAGGCAATGATCCTCCTTGCTTACAAATATTGCAACATTTTTGATCTTGTTTTCTTCATGGAAATGGACCTTTACCTCCATCTTTAGCCTATGGGATAAACCGGACAGATCTTTTTTCACTTTGGATTTGTCTATTTTTTGAAAGGAGGCCTCCAAGTGCATGCCAAAAAGGCCCTTTATGACGTTTTGGTTTATCTTTTCGATGTTTCCACCATTGTTAAAGATGTATTTTGTGATTTCAGCTACAATCCCCTTTTTGTCCTCACCCACTATGGTGACCTCAACTGATGCCTTACTGTTTCCCCTACCAGAGTTACCCTCTGAATCCCCCATTCCAATGCCGTTGACCTTGCTCATTTCAAATGGGGTTTTTTAGGATTACCCAGAATAAATATGGTGCAATAAGCGCACACACGCGTAGCAAATAACATCCCCACCTTTGCGAAACAGACAAAACAGACGTTATGCCCACCATTTGTATTGTTGTTTTGTTTTTGTCTGTGGCGCAACAAAACATGTTTTGCAAAAAAAATTTTCCTTTAAACAGGACAAAAAAACCCTCCCACCATAAACCTAAACAAAAAACGTCAATTTTGTTTATTGTGTTTTGATCAAATAGCATACAAAAAAAAGGAAAAAGAAAATCAAGCCATTGTCCCAAATAATCTTATAACATACTGTACTATAGAATGTTATGTAAGACTATTTTGAAAAAAAAGTGCAGTTTTCCATAACATCATAATTAAGGAGAATAAAGTATAGAAATCGAGATAATAAAATTGTCATTATACTATTTACAATATTATGCCTAATAGTAGTTTAAATAAAAAGACATTAACTGTGGGAATATTTGCAGCGTTAGCGGTAATTATGGTTACAGGCCAGTTAGCACCGACCATGGGTGACAGTACAGCATTTGCAAAATCAAAGGACAAAGGCAATGAAGCAGACCAAGGCATATCGCAAGAACAATCCTCAGAGCAAAATGCACAGTGTGTTTCAGGTGAAAGCATAGAACTGTCCTGCAACAACCTCAGCTCCAAAGACCAATCAAATGAGGGAAACATTGCGTCAGGCCAGCAAGGTGGTGACGGAGAGGGAGGCAAAGGCGGCAATGACGCAGACCAAGGCATATCGCAAGAACAATCCTCAGAGCAAAATGCACAGTGTGTTTCAGGTGAAGAAGCAATAGTATCCTGCAACAACGCTGAATTCCAAAACCTAGTCAACAGCGGCAACAACGCATTGGCTCAGGACTAATCCAAACAAATTTTTTTTTATTTTTTGTTTTTTATTTTCAGACCCAAATTCGTTTTGGTTTATTTTTTTTTTTGTTTTGTTTATTTATCCAGTGTCACCATTGCCATTTTGATTTTTCCTCAAATCCATTTTGCCCCCTTTATCAATAAAATCAGTTTTGAGATTGTTGGAATTTCGGTATATTCATGTTTAGTTAAATACTTTGCTCGTTTTATGGTTCTGTTTGACGTTATATAAATTATATAGAAGATTTTTGTACAATATGGATTTTAAAAATTAATATAAACATAGTTTCATATCTAATGCTAGCTATAAACAATCTAATCATTATACTAGAGACCCTTTCTGCTATATTGTTATATTTTATATTCTTAATGTCTGTATTTGTTATTTTTTGGGTTTGAGTGGCAAAACAAAGTTTATATATCCCTTTGTACAAACATAAGTTACAATGAGTACAAAATCATTATTATCATTCGCAGTCCTCGTAGCAGCACTCGCCATGTTCATGTCTCCACTTGCAGCAAGCAACGCATTTGCAGTAGATTCTGACGACTTCAACTTTGATAGCGATAGCGTAAGACAATCAATTGACCAAGAACAAGACGCAGATGTAGATCAAGAAATAAACCAAGAGAACGAAATTGAGCAAGAAAGCGATATAGAATCTGAAGGTGACGTAAACGAATCAGGTAACCAATTTGCAGTTGCAATTAACGATAACGAAGGCGACAACATAGCAGTAATTGACCAAGAACAAGACGCAGATAACGAAAACGTAGAAGAAGAAGAAGAAGAGGAAGAGGAAGAGTAAACCCCTTTTTTTTTTGTATCCTATAATTCTATAATTGTTTCAGATATTTTCAAATTATCATTTATCAAAAATTTAAAACTCCTTACTAATCAATTTATTAGAAGCTCCACATCACATTAATGTGTGGGAAGCAGAAAAAGAAAAACCGCAAGGCCAATCAAAAGGACAAAGTCAACCGAAGGCAGGTGCCCAAAATGCAAGACAATAGTGAGGTTTAACATATCCGGTCAGATTGGGAGCGAAATCTTTGTGTGATTTTGTTTAACCTTCATCTTATTTGGGTACTGAATACCCCTAATGTCCATCTTGTGTCATAACATACCAATGCACACAGTCTTGAACCAGACCCCGGGTATTGCGGTGCATATTTGTTGTTTTAAAAATGCGTAGTTTATTGCGTATATTATTTAATTATTTTCATCAATTTTATAATAAATTAAACTACTTGATTATACTAAAACTTTAAATAAACATAATTATAATCATAAAATAGTCATAAAAATCAAAATTTTATAACAAACACTATGCCTAAGCTTTATTTTTATCTTAAATTCTAAAAAATAGTATTGCATTATTTTGGGGTTAAATGTCAAAATAGAATTATATTTGCCATTGTGCATAGATTCCCCAAAATGAACACAAAATACATTTTAGCATTCGCAGCAATTGCAGCAGCATTTGCAATGATTGCATCACCACTCTTGGCAGCAGTTAGTGCCAATGCATTCAGCCTTAGCCAATTCATCGGCCAATTCCAAGGCTCGTCACAAAGCAGTCAGTGTGTGAGTGGCTTAACTGCAACCGATAGTTGTAACAACACAAGCACACAACTAAACGTAAACGAAGGCAACCAAGCAGGCGGAATCTCAAGTTCAAGATAACCCACTTTTTTTGTAAAAGATATTCAAAATATCAATAAATTATCAGTCATTTTTGAGGTTCTCTACTAATCAATTTATTAAAAGCTCCTAATTACTTGAGTATGTGGGAAGCAGGAAAAGAAAAACCGCAAGGCCGATCAAAAAGACAAAGTCAACCGAAGGCAGGTGTCCAAAATGCAAGACAATAGTCAGGTTTAACGTATCTGGACAAATTGGGAGCGAAATCTTTGAGTGTACGGGTTGCACAACAAAATACAAAGTAGACGAGCTGTAAACCCCGCCACTCTCAATCTCAGCAAGGTTTAACAATTTACCATTTTGCGTTTATTGTAAATCATGATATTTAGAATACATTAAACATCAAAGATAATTCTTCAAGGAATAAAGAAAAATAATAATACGGTCATTGATTAGACTAAATGGCTGTTTAACCTTTTTTGGTCGAGATACTAGAGTATTACGATTATCAGATAGTTATCTTGGACTATGTTCTTTTATTAAACAATTATTAAATTATGCCAATGAATTTGTGCAATCTCATATATTAAATTATACACTAATAATCTAAAAACTAATGATTTGAACTCTATTTTGGATGACACTTTTGAATCCAATTCCAAATCGGTACAACAAGATAATCTTTGAGATGCTCTTCAAAGTGATAAACCTGAAAAATACAAAAATACAGACTATAGTACACATACTCTAGAGGCGTTTTATTTCAGGTAAGCACAAATGGAATAAGGCGTCTTCAAGCTAAGATTTATAGTTAAGTGAACAGAGCCTAATTGAATTTGTTTAATGTCAATTAAAGTATTAGTCAAGTAAAAATTAAAATTGTTTTAAAGTAAATTGGTCGCCGTCCCTATATCGTTGTAATCTAAAACTGTATATAGTAATTCTTTTTCCAAAATGTAATTATCAAGAATATTCCCTTTCATTATCTAAAACATTTATTCGATATATAATAATCATAACAAAAGTTATGATGTCTATTGTACGCTGTTTAGCCGCATAACATAGTTAAGTAGGTGATATTTCGCCATTATTGGCGTCTCCAAACAAGACAAATCATTAGATAAATGCACATAAATAAATCATATATCAATATGCTGTTCCCTTGTTGCATTACTTTGGGGAATAGAAAAATCACAAAATAATAGCTTGTCTCATTATAAAGAAATAATATTGTGGTGATGATAGTCCTAACTGAGATACAATGTATTTGGACTATGGATTCTGATTAATATTGGTAACATAACAAAGAACCACAAAGTTGGTATATTCGCAATCTTCGTCACATCAGCATTAATGTTGGGAACAGTCTCTGTTTCAGGATTTGACTCTGCATTTGCAGGCGAATCCAAGGACAAAGACAAAGAACATGACTCCAAATACATGGAATCAAACAGCTATAAGAGCAACAAAAACAATGGCAATGAAGCAGAGCAAGAAATTGAGCAACAACAATTTAGCTCACAAGACTCACAATGTATATCTGGTAATACCACACTCTTATCATGCAACAACGTAGCAGTGCAGCTCAATAACAACACAGGCAACCAAGCCTTAGGACAAGAGTAAATCCATTCTCTTTTTTATATTTAATAAATAACTATTGTTAATATTCGATTTTAACCCAACAATTATAAACATAATTTTATTTGATAAAACAATATGGGTAATACCATTAATTATCCGTAATTTTTAAGACAAAATAAAAAATATGTAATAGGAAACGCCTTTTGTTATTTATTTATTAAGAAAAATCGTAAACTTTTATGATTCCTTTTTTTTTCCAATAGTTGGAAACAGAGTGCCCAATGAAATACTCTGAACAGCCTGTATATCCCAAATCAGAGATTATGGTCTTTACAAATCTCCTAAATGAATAGAGAGTGATCTGCCTGCGTCTCTCATTGTTGTTTCTCTCTCACGCTTGCCCATACGGTCCAATGTTTTGGCAAAGGATCATGACAAATACGCATATAATGAATAATGATCAGGCGCCTGTTTATTTTGATACACCGCAAAAATCAGATCATTCTTGTTTATGGAGGGGATTCTTTATTCAGTAATTATTTTTTTGTTTACATTCTTTTCTTTGTCTTTATATTGATAGCAAACTCTTCTTGTTAGATGCTTATGTTTTAGCTAGGACTTTGGTTTGTTGTCTCTTCTGTCAGAAAAACCGTTCCATCAGTTTTTGTTTTGGTGTTCTCCCCCCTTACGAAAAGTCTGGCAGGTTTAGTATCAAAATCTATATCCTTGACACATATATGCAATGCCTCAACAGCACGCATTTCAGTTGCCACCAGTAGCAAAACATAAGTTTTTAATTGAATATGAGCATTGATTCAATATTTCTATAATGTCATCTTTTGATAATGCTCCTTTATTACTCTTTAAAGCTTTGGGTAACCTCACCTTTATTTTGAACCTTCTTGGATTGACATCTACACCACAGTATTCAAGGAAATTCTTTACTGTCACAACACGTTGCTTTATTATAATCAGGGGATGTTGCAGTTCTTAAGGTATGCGCTGTATGCGCCTAAAATGCTGTAAGGGTCAACATTTTTTTCTTTGATTTTGTTTACAAGACCATCTATCGTTAAACCACCCTATTCCTTATTCAAAAACGCTAAAATTGCTTAGCATGCTTAGATATTGCTCTGCAGTTGATTTGTTCATTGTGCTTATGCTCAAATAGAAATCCTTGACTAACGATGGTCCTTCAAGTAAACTAAGGGCATTCACATTTTTTTAAGGCACTATACATACCTTTTACATAGCATATTATAAATCGGGTATTTACTATAAATATACACATTAAATCATAACATCCACCATAAAAGAAATAATGGTTTGCAGGAGCGGTATGTTTTTTTATTCGGAAATTCATTTTAAATGGTGTCCCAAAAAATCGAGTATACTGAAAAAGTTTATCTCTACAGCAGCGGAATGCCAGAAGAGCTAATCGACAAAAGCAAAATAATACTCCAAAACCATGGTGTTGATTTAAAGGATTTGGTAATAATAGAGTCCCCGGAGAATGTTCCCCAAGGGGCAATAATGATAACATTGTGGCCCCACTATCTTTCAGTTGCCAAAGTCAAAAGGGTTAGAGAGGGGTCAATATATGCGCCCCAACTATTTAACATAGATTTATGATTATTGGGGCATAAAATCATGTTTACGACCTTTTTTTGTAAAAGAGACAGGCACAAAGAGTGTCCAAGCAAATGGCCAGTGGATGACCGATGCGGCCCAAACGAGGACTGTTCATTTGACATTAAAATGCGGGAGTGTGAATGTGAATGCCATTACCAGGGGCCAACAACCTGATGCTAAGAAGCAGCATAAGGCACAAATCTTGAAACTCAGATAGGCTTTTTCAGGGTTAATCAATTAGAACATAGTATTATAACTACCAACGGAACAGAAACGAACCATACCCGTGAATTAAGCCATTTGAGATAAGTCGTTATTTCTTGGTTTATGGGAATGGTATCTTATCGCTTATATCGCCTTCTGCATCACCAGAAGGATCGGCAAACTGTGAATTAAATGGCAGTGAAAATGGTGAATCCCCTGAAACATCATTCCCATTAGGCCCATCGTTGCCGCCGCCTATGTCACCATTATCG
>JADDOW010000113.1:0-32328 GCA_016782225.1 Nitrososphaeraceae archaeon | reverse complement strand
AGGCCCATCGTTGCCGCCGCCTATGTCACCATTATCGTTGCCACCATCGTTGCCGCCATCGTTGCCGCCGCCGCCGCCTATGCCGATATCATTCCCATTAGGCCTATCGTTGCCGCCGCCGCCGCCTATGTCGCCATTATCGTTGCCGCCACCATTATCGTTGCTGATGAGGGGGGCGGTAGTACTGGGGTTTATGTCATTATTGCCAATGCAATTAGCACAATCTTTCAAATTGTTTGATTCGGTATTGTATACCTCATCATTAAATGGTGGTGATAGATTCAAAGTGCCATTCAAATTGCTGTTCAAAGTGCCATTGGATAAAACGGAGAATGTAGAAGTTGCATAGATGTTTTGGTAATTCCCTAAAGCAGTAAACATAGTAGCAATTATCAATATAAAGGTATAGTAAAATGTAATTCCCCGATTCATATGCTTAATTGAATAAGCATATTTTACATATTAATGGATTTAGATAAATATTTCTATATAATTCGTTAGGAATAAAATTCACTAATTGTAAATGTGTTAAACGGAGATCAATTAACATGATGTTCCTATTTATTTGTTTGTTTTTATTTTAGAATGCCTTACGAAGATTTGAGCGCCACCCATGCCAAAATAACGTTATCCCCTTATTGTAACGTTATTGCGATTCAACACCATTTGTATTAAAACATAATCAACATATATGCCCAAAAAGACAACGATAACACTCAAAATTAAGTGTTACCAATATAGTATATTTACTAACTCAAGCACCGTTATCCGAAAACAGCATAATTAAATTTATTTAATGCGCCTAAAGGCCATTACAGGTAATGCCAATTGGTTTTTGACCTGCCTTTTGCGACAAAAGTTGATTGAATCCGAATTTATCTACATACGCAAATATTTTGCATATTATCACACAACATGTTTCACTTAGCGTTATGGAAATTTCCAAAAAAGTGGTCCATAGCAAAAATACAGTTGCGAATATAGATGTTTTTAGGCCATGCCTAATCACACATGGTTCTTTTAGGGTTGTTTTTGATGCCAATGACCATTCAAGGGTTGTGTCCCTTCAGCAGTGGCAACTCAAATTTTAAATAAAACAAACGCTAAATCAAACCTGGCAAATCCGTTTGTTTTGTTGGCCACCAGTCATTGGAAATTCCACCTTATCAAACACGATTTGGATTTTCGGCATACCGGCATCACAAATGGTTTTCGCTAATAATATGAGAAATATCAAACAAATAAAAAGCAAAGGGCATTCCCATAACGGCTTTGGGTTTCCTTTTGATAGAGGGACCGCCTTTCTAGAAAATTTTAAAAAGTGTCAATTCACATTGTTCAGTATTGATGCTTGGGAAAAAAAAACTACCTTATTACGCCATCAGTCTTTTTGGTGTCATAATTCTCTTCCTATTAGCGCCATCACAGCAGTCTGATTTGTCAACCTTTGAATTGGGATACGCACAAAGTATCAGAGACCCCGCCCTCTCATTGAATCCGGCTTTTTCGGGTTTCTCATCGCCTACAGGCATCGCCTTTTTGAACGATACCGGAAACAACACCCTTGTTATTGAAAAAAAAGGAAACGTCAGGTTAGTCTCTGACGGGGTTGTCCAAGAGTCCCCGATCCATACGTTTAATGTCGATTTTCTAAGCGAAAGGGGACTATTGGGAGTTGAGGTTCTGAAAAAAAACGGCAACACCTTTGTGTTTTTTTACATAACTGAAAGGTCATCGGAGGAGCCATCCAATGGCGATTCAGAAAACCTAAGGCACCGCGTCTATAGCTTTGTGTGGGATGGCAACAGACTGACCAACCAGGCTTTATTGCTGGATTTGCCTGCCCTTCCTGGGCCAAACCATGACGGCGGCAAAATCACAATAGGCAAGGATGGCCAACTTTATGTTGTAATAGGAGATTTGAATCACAGGTCAAAACTGCAAAACATAGAGAATGGCAATGATCCTGACCTTACTGGTTCCATATTTAGGATTAATCCTTTGGATGGATCTGCGTTGCCTGACAACCCATTTGTTGGAACCGGCATCCCAAACATGGACAAGACTTTTAGCTATGGCATAAGAAATTCCTATGGGTTGACCTCAGATCCCATAACCGGTACAATATGGGACACTGAAAACGGCCCAGACTACTTTGATGAGATTAACATTGTGTATCCGGGTTTTAACAGTGGCTGGCGATCAATCATGGGGCCTGTTTCCTCATCTGAATCAACAGTAAATGACCTTGTGGTGTTCCCAAACTCCAGGTATTCAGACCCAATAGTGAGCTGGCCCACACCAATAGCCATAACCGATATAGAGTTTATCAATACCCCACTTTTGGGTGCAGAATATCAAAACAACATTTTGGTTGGGGATCATAACCTTGGTAAGCTTTATTTTTTCAAGGTAAACGAAGCTAGGACAGGGTTGGATGTGAATGATGCAATCATAGACTCTGAAAGTGAAATAGATAGCCATATTCTAGGAGACGGATTTGGCAGCATAACGGATATCGAAACAGGGCCAGACGGCAAAATGTATATCGTATCCCTAAGGGAAGGCATTGTTTACACAATATCCTAATTAAGTGGCTTTAGGTTATGCATGCTTACCCCGGTGGATTTGAAAAAGCATCCAGGACCACGAGCTCATGGCTGGAAACTCAGTTGGATATGCAACACAAGAAATAAATCCCTTTTTTGGAGGACTCTCTGATAAGAACTCTCACCACCTATAGATGCAAACAAGCAATCCCAGACTCTTTCGCAAATTAAATATTTATTATATTGATTGTCTGTTATGAATATAAATGAAAAAAGATTTTATAGTGGCTAAAGTTGAGGCATCCACCGATGGGTCCCCTTACATTTATGTGACCTTTAAAGATCAAAATGAGTATTATAAATCTGGTGACAAGCAAACAAACCCATTTGGCCCTAATGTTATGGCCTTTACTTCCCCAGAGGATTTGATGAAAAACTTGCCAAAAGCCATGTCAAACATCACAAACATGTTTGGTGGTGGAGGTGCTATGAGTGATTCACCCACATTTAAGGTCACCATGAAAGAATATGATGATCTAAAGATCAAGGTTGGGGACAAGGTCACTATAGAGGTACAAAAGTTTGAGCACAACGATACTTGATGGAAACACATTTATTTACGATTTCTTGGTAAAATGATTTAGGGTTCGTCTTTGGGTGCCGTTGTTTTTTTGTTCAGCTCCTCCCACTCTTCATGCTGTTTTTTATCCTCTTTTGTAGTCAATATTGCGCCGCATTCAAAACAAAAGTAGCTTTTTGTTATCATGGTGTTATGTTGAGCCATAAGGTAATAATATATGTTTTTGCTCATTTCAACATTTTATTTCATTCCCACTGTGATCATTAACAATTTTTACGGCCATTATTTCCCCCCTGATCACAGAGTGTTTTTTTTTGTCTGCAATCACATTGATTTATGAAACAATTCAATAAACAGGCTTTGGGCATTTTGTTTGTTTTAAATTGGTTAAAACGCCATTATGAAGGCTCGTTGAGTGTATTGTAATACCTGTTGATGCAATCTTGTTCACCTCACCTTTATAGTCATCATTCCTATCAGTTTCAATTACTGCGTTTTAACCAATTCCAAAACGACAGCCTGCTGGTTGATCACCTTTAGATAATCATAATATCATATACTAGAGACCACACACCCTTGTAAGATCCGTATTTTTTCTTTATGGCCAATAGAATCATTCATGGCTTGTTTTTGATGGTTGTTGATGATTTGTAGGACTTGTGTATCACGTAAAAAGAGTGGCACGATATTATCAATGCTGCGAGGGTCATCTTTGTGGAAAAGACCAGATTCCAGGGCGTCTCGGGATTTGGGTATTTTATGTTTAATTCATCCAAATTTATTGATTTATCCAGCACATCAATTGTGATAAGAGATCCCCACACAGTAAAATTGTAAACGAATTCATAGGCAGATACAACAATCAAAACCACACATATTGTTGAGAATATGTCTTTGGCTATTTTTGGCGTATTTAATACTCTTTGAGAACCAATTTTAGTGACACAAAACCATGACAGTACCGCGAAAATTGCCAGGTATGTCACTAACTTGCCACCGCCATCAAAAAACAGGTCATTTTTAACAATTATCTCGCCCACGTTTATCGTTCCGGTGTTTTTGTAATCCATCCAACTCCAGTACATACCAAACGATGTTATGTACAGCATCATAAATGCCGAGAAATAAAAGACGATAATGTATATACGATAAGGGGTTATTAGCCTATCGAGATATTTGTGATCCGCCTTATTCATAAATGATTTAGAAAAAAATCAATTAAGATATAAAACTACCTTCTAATCACTAGTGTTATCGTTGTTGTTGTTGTTGTTGTTGGCACGTATTTCCCGTTTTATAGCCTTTAAAAGTTCTATGGCATCTTTTTCTTTCAAGCTTCTCTTGTTTTTCACAAGGTATTCTTTAAAACCCTCGATTTGCCTCTTTTGAGAGGGAAACAATCTTTTTGACTCATCCGTTATGTCGCCATATGTGCGATAGGGAAAGTATGTGTCTTTTGAAACCCGTAAAATGATTTTCTTTGTGTCATTATCGATTATGTTGTTTTTATGGGCTAAAAACAAGTTATATCGTATGTCTATCAATGCGTCTGATTTGTATCCCGCATACCCAGTGAATGCAACAGCAACTTCATCGTCTGAATCCATTATCCCTTTTGAGAATAGTTCAAAAATTTTTCCAATTCCCACCATACCGAATTTTTTTAACTCCACTGCTCTAAGTGCTCCTAAACTAGAGGAGCCAAAAACCCTTACACCCCTTTTTCTTAATAGATTGTAAACTTCAATGGGTGTTGGGGGATAGTCTTGGAGAAAATATCCATCAATTATGCCCACAGTCTTTACGCTTGTCGGTATTAACTGCAGAATATCCCCTTTTTTAGCAGGTAGCCTATAGTCTGCATCAAGAAATCCTTTTGCCTTTTCTATTGACAGTGTTGGGCCTAAAAAAATCACTGGTTTAGGCATTTTGCAAAAGACTCTTTGGCCCTGTTGCCGACAATAGACTTGTTTACCTTAAACGTTTCTAATCCCGGAACAATTGCCCTCACTACGGGGATGTTTATTTTAGGGTGCGTAAGATTTACTATTATGGCCCTGTTTAGTTTTCTTTCTTTTAGTTTTGCCAAAATCAGTTTTATGTCGTCCAAAATATCCTCATTGTGATACGACCTTATTTCGGTAAATTTTATGTTTTTTGCGGATTTTATAAACTGCCAAGAGCGTTTGTCGTCGCTATCATCCGGATCATATTTCATTTTCCTTAGGTCATCTCGCGAACCTTGGATATTAGCTGCCCTAGATTGTGACACCTCAGTAATAGCCCTGATCATCGCAATTCTGGAGTCTGGATGGGTACCATGACCTTCAACCAAATAACCATAATCATGATTGATCCACTCCACACTGCTTGCAATGAATGTGGGTATTCCAAGATCAGAAGTCACATCTTTAACCATTATTGAAATTTGGCAATTATCGAATTTTTCCAGGAGTTTTCTAGTCGGTTCGTTGTCTTCGCCCATGTCCTTTAAATCAACATCAGGATACATTTCGTTATCATCAACGAATTTTCTTGATTCAATTGGCTTTAATCCTACGCCATTATGGATTAACTCATTTTCAATTGTTCTCAAAATATGGAATTGGAACGCACTGGAAACGAATTCGGCTATGCTTACAGCATCTCTTTCTATGACTTCGCATAATGAGTGGCAAATCGCCTCCTCGATTACATTACCCGACGCCAACCCATTGGTATGGTAAAAGGCGTATGGATTTACGGAAGGTGGTTTTGGAATGTATTTAAAAAGCGCTAACGAGAGTGGTACTAAAATGTTTTTTTTGCTCATCAAATCATATCCAACACAATAATCCATCATCATCTTGTCATCCAGGGAAAAAGATACAGGCTCTATCACATCGCTGTATTTGAGAATATTGTGGCTCTTTGACAGTTCCTCATAGCTTCCTCTTATTGTTTTACCGGCATAGTTTCTAGGTAATGACGAAAACCTTTCTATGCTTTCCATTATTGCGCTAGCCTTCGCATGATTTCTTGTTGGCCCTTTTCCACCATACACCCAAATGTAATCCTCAGTTCCAGGCAACACAGATGAAAAATTTGGTATCTTTAACCGGTCCATATCGGTTATATCGGCTATTCTTGTAATCCCAATTTCATTTACGATTTGATTTACATTTTTTAGGGTCGCTTCCACAGGTTGCACTCTGGAGGTTCCTTTGGATGTCCATTTTTTTCTTGATTTTAGAGTTGATAACTCAATATTTTCCAATTAATGTTAATATGTCAATAACAATCAAATATTATTTTAATTGTTGTTTTCCTCATTTTGCACATAAATTATTGACTGGCACGGCTCTAAAAGGTAAAAGAAGTGATGATTCAGTGTATTATGAATATGGATTAAGTATATATATAGCAAATTCTTTTGAGGAATTACTTGAATTCTAAAAATATTGAAGCCGAGATTGTTAGCGAAATCCTGCTAAAAGCTGCTAGCGAACCTGAATTCAGGAAACGATTAATAAGAAATCCCGAAAAAATATTAGAGTGCTACAGTATTTCTGGGGAAGCAAAACACATAATCCAAAAAAGCATCAGAGATCTAATGCAATAATCTGCAGTTTTTATTTTCAGTATTGGCCAGAAATGAAAGTTTGCGTATGCAATAGAACACAAGGAAAGATTAACGAGAAATAATCGTATTTGAACCTTCGACTTTCATCTGGGTTCTGCTCAGATAGTTTTTAGATATCATAGTCACAAAAAAAAATTTCAATCTGTTGTTATCAATTCTATAAATTATGCCGGCTATTACCATTACTACTTAATTGGCACAGAAGAAACGCGGGAATACGAAAAAGGCGGGTGTAAACCATAACAATGAACATAAAATATTGCATATTTAGTGATGTTTTCAGTCAATATCATCAATTTACTTCGAGGCACAAAAAGAGGATTTGGCATCACAAATCATTCAAAACCCAAGGAAAACACTCAAGATCTGGATGTTGTATTGGGTCCACCTAATTTTGGTCCAAATCAAAATTTCTAAGGATTTATTAGAATACAATTTGTGACGATATCAGCCCTATGAAAAGCAACACAAAAAACAACACATGTAGCAGTTGAGGACATGGTGTAACAGGGATAGCAAAATCATTTCTTTATAAGCCAACCCGATAACAAGGGTAGTTGTAATGGCCTTAAATGAAAAGGACAAAGAGACTTTTGTTATTTGGTTGCTTAACGGGAACACACAACAAGGGAGATTGCAAAGACGGCTCGTGTTTCGTTCTCACATATCAAAAAGACAAGAATGAAACTGACTGGCGACGCCAATGAAGAGAATAAGATGGCCAAAAGAAAAAACCATTGTCTTCACAATCTCAAGGCTTTTAAATCATTTTTGCGGGGTAAATCCATTGTCAGGTTGCCATTAGTCTTGACTTACCTACGGAGCAAATTTTGAAAATCCATTATGATTACTCAATGTTGCAAAGTAAGCAGGAGGCTGTAGTACCTGCATTAGATGAATCTGGAAACAACTCCATATCGTCTGAGATATATATATAAATATACAAATGAAAATCGCATTAGTTTCAAAGACTTTATAGATAGGTTTGGCATAGCAAAAAGCACAAATGAATTAATGCTTGAAAGCGAAAAATTGGAACCAGACACACTCAATGCGAAAGAAACCCCAAAATACTTTCAAATGGAAACAAACAAACTCAAAAACAACAGTATAGGCAACAATATTAAATTACCTTAAAAACATGAATACTCTATGGAATAGAATTGCCATATTAAATATACCAAAATCAAAGGTTCATTTCAATTACCAGGGATCTTTGAATCAACCTCAAAACATAGGAACAGTGCAATTTTCATGGAATGCTATTTGGGTTTTTACTAATGAGCCATTTATCATCATGCATTCTTTTATCGGGAAAGGGATTCAATCTGCCGGTCTACAACAATCTCTCAGATGCATTTGTGGTGTTCATGTCAAAATAAAGGAACAAAACCCTAAACTCATTCCTAGAAAATAAACCAGGTACAAAAACTGCTATGTTTTATTGTAGTTGAATAGTCCCCCGGCCTCGACTATTTCTGAAATTATTTTGCTGAATGGCTTTATGTCGTAAATTTTATTGTCTTTTGTCATATCCTTTATCGTATGGTTTTCCAAATTAATTTCTATCTTGTCTTTATCGTCTATCTGATCAAGTATGTTTTCATCAATTTCAATTGGCAGCAAATATCCACCATCAATAGCATTTCGGTAGAATATCCTTGCAAAAGACGGTGATAGGATAGCCCTTATCCCGGATTTTGAGAGGGCTATTGGTGCGTGTTCTCTGCTTGAGCCACATCCAAAATTGTTGCCCACCAATAGAAAATCACCGTCTGAAACCTTTTTTGTAAACTCCGGATCTATCCCTTCCATCGCATGGGTCGCAAGTTCATCATGATCATGTATTTTCAAATAGGGACCTGGAATAATCACATCTGTATCTATATTTGCCTTACTGTATTTGTGAACCGTTCCCTGCAGTATCATTGGATATCCCTTGGATCCGTTATTTTCCCCGTTATCGCAGATGCTGCAACAACCATAGGGGATGCAAGATATGTTTGGGACTCTACATGGCCCATTCTTCCGGGGAAATTCCTGTTTGTTGTGCTTACGCAGATTTCGCCTTTTCCCAAAACGCCCATATGCGCACCGCAACAAGCACCGCATGTGGGCGGGCCTATTACTGCCCCAGATTCCATGAATATCGTTACCAATCCCTCTTTGATTGCCTTCATGTATATTGATTGGGCTGCCGGTAGAACCTCTGTTCTCACCCTAACTTTCCTGCCTTTTAATATTTTAGCTGCGCTCCTGAGGTCAGATAGTTTGGCTCCAGTGCATGAGCCGATATAGGCTTTATCAATCTCCGTGTTTTGTAATTCGCGCACCACTACGACATTTTCGGGTGAAAAAGGTTTTGCCACAGATGGCTCCATCTTGTCACAATCGTATTCAAATACCTCCCCAAACTCAGCATCTGCATCTGATTTAATTAAGTTAAACTTTTGTTGGGTCCTGTGTTTTAGGTATTCTGTTGTTACAGTGTCAGGTTCAATAATTCCATTTTTGGCTCCCGCCTCTGTGGTCATATTGGTTAGGGTTAATCGCTCCTCCATTTCTAACTCATCTACAACATTTCCTGCAAATTGCATTGTTTTGTAATTTGCCCCGTCCGTTCCAATGTCTGAAATTATGTTCAGAATAATATCTTTTGCCATTAGATGTGCCGGCCTTTTTCCGCTTAGTTTAAACAATAAAGTCTCTGGCACTTTGAACCATATCTTCCCATGAGTCAAAACATAGGCAATATCCGTGTGTCCTAATCCAGCCGCAAACGCGCCCATCGCACCGGTTGTATTTGTATGGGAATCCCCTCCCACATATACTTCCCCGGGTAACACCAAACCCTCTTCATGAGACAGCGTATGGCAAATCCCATACTGCCCAAAACCATATTTAAAATGTTTTTGTATGCCATTTTTTTGGGCCCATTTTGTCAACTGTATTACATTATCTGCAGATACTCTATCGGAGGCAGGAACAAAATGGTCTTCTGAAATCCACACGTTGTCGGGATTCCATATCTTTCCCATAGGCTTTCCTTTTTTTTCCAATTCTTTGAAGACTTTCATCACCCCTGGACCTGACACGTCATGAATCATTACTTTGTTGACATTAGCAAAAACAACATCACCCGGTGTTACTTTGTTGCAATTTGACGCATGGGATAAGATTTTTTCAGTGATTGTCATTCCCATATTGATATTATCTTATTTGTCAAACTAAAGATTAATACCTTTTGAATCGCAGTTTTTGTTTAGGCTCTCTAAAACAAAAAAGGGTAATGCCCAGATTAACAAATTAATTTATCTATTCCCTCTGCTCAATATGCGCATTGCGAATTATTCCATTGTACTTGGAGCGGGAATCAGAAACCTTTGATTTATATGATAAAATCATTGGTAACAAAAACAACATCGCCTTTCAGAACGGCGACCTACTGATAATATCTAGCAAATACCTTTCAATCAGTGAAGGACGAGTAAAAAAACTATCAACCGTAAAGCCAGGCAAAGAATCCATTGCGCTCGCAAAATTGTACCATATTGATCCAAAATTGATGGAGTTGATAGTGAGGGAGTCTGACGAAATTTTTGGTGGATTGTACGGCTTTGTTTTGACAGCAGTCCACGGAATATTGTCGCCTAATGCGGGAATCGATAAATCAAACATCCCATCAGGAAAGGTTGTGTTATACCCAAAAGAACCTTATGATTCAATTGATATCCTTAGGAAAAAGTTTTTTGTCGATTTTGGAATAAGAATATGCATTATTCTATCAGACAGCAGAATACTTCCAATGCGCATAGGCACTGTGGGAATCGCCCTTGCGTCTTCGGGTTTTGAGCCCATTGTTGACCTAAGGGGTACAAAGGATTTGTTTGGCAATGTTTTAAAATATACTTCTCAAAATCTAGCGGATAGTCTTGCGTCTTTGGGCGTGTTTATTATGGGCGAATCAAATAAATCCACACCAGTGATATTGATAAGGGACATAGAACTTAAATTGATCGATAAAAAAACAACTAATAGCGATATGGGAATAGAAAGCAAATTCGACATTTACATGAGGGGGTTATCTTTACACGGTCAAAGAAAAACTAATTCTTTTAATTGTACCTGATAATTAATTAAACCATGTTCAAACAAAAATAATTGGGGATCTCAAGTATGGCGGAGTTTTCTACACTATATCCTAAAAGAATCAATCTTTTGCAAGGAATTCAAAATCTAATAAAAAGGGAAGAGGTGGAACTAGATCACCTGTTTTTGATGGTTCAAATAAAAAAGGACGAAATAATCCACACTCTTGCATCTGAAGGTTTCAAAATGGTCAAGTTTGAAAACAAAAAACCTCTTCAGATAGGCTGTGGTTTTTCAAAAAAGCTGACCAAGCCATGGGAAATGCATGTAAGGTTATTGGATTTTAGCCAGGGACTAATTGGAATACATGCCGAGGTCGAGATATCTAGGAATTATTTTCAACACCTAAAGTCTGTCCGGGTTCCCGTAGTTTATGAGATAGAGTCCATCTTAAAAAAACATCGCATAGAATATCAACTTTGGCATTCATATGTCAAAGACTACATAACAAACATCATAGATGATCATCAAATTAATCTAAAATCACCCAAAATTCCGGCCATGCCTTGGATTGGAATGGTGGGGTTCATCAGTGCGCTTGCCATTTTGTATGGCTTAAAGTTTTTTATGTTGATAAAGTAAACTGAAGTGTATTTTGAAAATTCAAATTAACAAAATTTTTATTATAAAATTCATAGATCAATATCAAAGCTAATGGGAATTCCAGAGAAAATCAAGGCCATCCAGGATGAGATGCACAAAACACAAATCAACAAAGCTACTGAGTTTCACATTGGCCTTCTCAAAGCAAAAATTGCAAAATTAAAAAGAGAACTAGACGAAAACACGCATGGGAAAACGGTCTCAACAGGTGGTGGCAGTGCTGGTTTTGACGTTAGAAAGGCGGGTGACGCAACCGTCGTTCTTATAGGATTTCCTAGTGTCGGCAAATCCACGTTATTGAATTCACTGACCAATGCAAAATCTAAGACCGGTGCATACTCTTTTACCACCCTAACTGCGGTTCCGGGCATGCTGGACTATAATGGCTCACAAATTCAAATCCTAGACCTACCAGGGATTATTGAGGGAGCCTCTTCGGGCAAAGGTCTTGGGAAGAGAGTTCTATCTGTAGCCAGAAATGCGAATCTGGTTTTGATGGTACTGGATGTCTTTCAAATTCACCATCTGGAGATCCTGAAAAAAGAACTTTTCGAGATAGGTGTTAAGGTAAATGAAAAACCCCCAGATGTCATGATCGAAAAAACCTCTACTGGAGGCATTTCAGTTAATATTCAGGCCCCTACAGAGGTGGATGAAAATTTTATTAAAAACGTAATGAGAATTAACGGCTATCATAATGGGCGCATTACAATACGGGAAAATGGGCTTACAGTCGACCAGCTTATAGACGTGGTTTCGGGCAACCGCATCTACATACCTTCTTTGGTAGTAGTGAACAAGATAGATCTGGTAGACTCCGCATATTTAAAAAGTGTTACTTCAAAGCTAAACGTCCCATTTGTACCCGTGTCAGCTGACACGGATAAAAATATTGAGTTGCTTAAGCAGGAAATCTATAACAAGTTGGATTTTATCAGGATATATATGAAACCAAAGGGCAAAGAAGCAGATTATGTGGAGCCCCTCATCATGCCAAGAGGGAGCACGGTTTACAATATTTGCGGCAAAATTCACAGAAATATGGTAAGGGATTTCAAGTTTGCCCAAATATGGGGCAAAAGTGTCAAGTTCGCAGGCCAAAAAGTCGGGTTGGATCACAAAGTTGTTGATGAAGATGTCCTTACGATAGTTAGGAGGATAAATGCAATCTAACAATTTTGCGTCTAATGCGCAACATGTTTTACTGTATAAAATTGCTATATTAGTATAGATATAAGGCAGCAGCTCAGTCAAATGCCTTTTCTACATGTCTTTTTACAGTTTAACTCTGATTCCTCATCGCTGCACATCTATTTTAACAGTAATATAAATAAGAATGTAGAGTTGTCTTAATGTTGTCGTTTCTTTAGTGTTGCTACATATTTTTAACCCATGTTGCCAGCCCCAACTAGACATCTACACGCTATTGCAATTTCTTTTATCACATGGGGGGCATAACGTATCTTTTGTGGCACATTCGATTTAAGTAAAAAAATCAGCACAATATTTGTCGCATGTCTGTGACTTTAAATTCTTTACAATCATCCATGGTTATTGGCATCTTCTAAAGCATCTGGAAACGTTTTCTTTTTGTTTTCAAAACGGTATTGACAAGGTATCAATGTACGCATCAGTTTCTCTTAACAATTGCCCCAAATGTGTTGTTTTATGCATTTTTTATAATTTTTAACTAAGGCGATACTAAATCCTTATTTTGCCAGTTCCATATTTTTTTTAATGTGTTCATTTAGTGCCCTGTTTGCAAGCTTATCGGCTTTACTATTCTTTTCCCGAGGGACATGTTTATACAGTATTTTTTCAAAGTTTTTTTCCAATACCGAAATTTCTCTTGAGATTACCTTTAGCTCTTGATTCCTTAATTTGTATTTAGAGTTTCTTTGGTTAATCAACAATTCGCTATCCGAAAATATCGTTATCTCCTTGTCCAGCTTGCTGCATATTTCTAATGCGCGCCTTAAAGACTCATATTCTGCCTGGTTGTTTGTCCTGATACCCAAATACTCATAATGCTCTATTAGTGTCACATCATTTTGTTTCACTATAATGCCTATTGCTGACAGACCGGGATTGCCCCTACTTGCGCCATCTATATTTACTTCAAGCAACAGTATAACACTTTAGGAGTTATTGCCCATTCATTATTTATTTTCTTTTTCCTCCTCCAAAACAAAATTTTCTAAAGAATATTATATTATCGCCATATTATTGCTTTTGTGCCTAAGAGAAAAATAAAAGAGGAAAGACCCAAGAGAAAAATGGGTAAAAAGGATATTCTTATTCTTCCAGGGGTTATAGGTGCTGCCGTTTTAATTGGATTTGTCATTACGCATTTTTTTCCGCCACCTAATGTATTGAGTGTGTGTTTAAAAGCACATAATTTGGATCCATACAATGTTTATCCGCGGGTACAGCTATTTGTCGATAACAAGCAATATCTCTTTCCGGACACATTGGGTAAAAACATAGAAAAAGGCAAAGAATGTGTACACGCCATTCATACCGATTCAGTGGGAGACATATTGCATGTGCAGTACATAAGGCCAATAAAGCTGTCCATGCCAGATTTGATGCAGGTTTATTCGTCTGGCAATAAATCCATAGACATAATCGACAATTCAACTGGAAATCCAATCAACAGGACATTAGATTTAGATAAATACAATGTGAATTATTCATATTATTCTGTTGAGGGAAACTTTACAAAAATAGGCAATCAGACGGATATGCCCCCATTCTCCAATGCATTTTTTGGCAGGATTGATTTGTCCTCAAAGTAATTGAAAAAATAAATTTAAATACACAAAAACATTTTTTGAGTTTAATTGAGCAATAAGAAAGCAGCGATAATAAAAGGAGACGGTACAGGCCCCGAACTAGTAAACTCAATGATAAGCGTATTGGAGTCATGCAACTCCAATATCGAATTAATAAAATGCGATGCGGGATCTGAGTGGTGGGAAAAAAATGGAGGCAATTCATATATTTCAGATGAGGTGTGGAATATACTCGAATCATCTGACGCTTGTTTTAAAGGCCCCACAACAACCGTACCTAACCCAAATGCGCCCAGAAGTGTCGCTGTCACCATAAGGCAAAGGTTTGAGCTATATGCCAACATTCGACCCATAAAAACATACAATACATCAAAATTACAACTGGATTTTATTTGTGTTCGAGAGGCAACAGAGGGCCTGTATACCGGTATCGAATTTAAAACAAGTGATGACTCAGCAATAGCAGTGAGAAAAACAACCGGAAAAGGTTGCCGACGCATCGTAAAAAAAGCATTTGAACTAACTCAACAAAAAGGATTTACAAAGATATTTGCAATTACCAAAAGAAACATCCTTAAAGAAACCGACGGAATTTTCTGGAATGCAGTTGTAGAAACACAAAAAATGTTTCCAAAAATCGATGTAGAGGAATACTATATTGACAACATGACCCAGCAGCTTGTTAAGAACCCAGAGCGGTTTAACAATAGCATACTGCTTAGCACAAATTTATTCATGGACATTGTTTCCGAATGTGCGTCAGGCCATGTTGGCTCCATAGGAAATGTTTATTCTGGCAATTACGGTGATTCATATGCAATGTTTGAGCCTGCGCACGGTAGTGCTCCAAAATATGCAGGTCAAAACAAGGTTAACCCCGTGGCCACAATTCTATCAGGAGCATGGATGGCAGAATACCTTGGAGAAAAACACATCTCTGATGCAATTTTTAAAGGGACAGAACAAGTAATAAACGAAAACAAATTCGTAACATATGATTTAGGCGGAACAGCATCACTATCTGGCATGACCAATGCCATCGCAGAAAGATCTGCAGATTTCCTAAGGAAATAACAGAATTCTAATAGTCATCCTTTTGTTATTTCGCACACCTCAAGATTTTCGTAAAATCCTTTTTTTCTTGCCAATACGCTCTTTTTCAAGGAATTCTCATCAACAAATCGGTTGATTTTTTCATCATCCGACAAAGACGATTTCAAAAATATTATTTTGCCTTCGTCCGTCAGATTTGATTTGATTAGGTGCAGGATTCTCAATGTGGTTTCTGTTCCTGTATGTCCTCCATAGACAGTGTTATCTTTTATGTCTCTGTCACCTGCAGATGGCAAATAGGGGGGGTTACTGATTATAATATCAAACTTAAATTTGACCGGTTCACACACATCACAGCAAATTAAAAATTTGTTGTTAAAGTTTTTGAGAAAGGTTTTGCTGTGTTTAACAGAGGAAAAATCTATATCGGTTCCAAAAACAAATTTATAGTTATTGCACAAAATTTCAGTCAAATATCCAGAACCAACCCCTATTTCTAAAGCATAGTTGCCATGACAGTTTACAATTGAATTTGCAATTAAAAATGTGTCATCAGAGGGATTGTACATGTATTTTTATGTTCAGCCCCAAAAGGAATAAAAATATTAAGCCGCCATCATCATCCGATGACGATTTTTCCTTTCATTGACGGGTGAAAAGAGCAATAATACTCATGCTCCCCTATTCTGTCAGATGCAATTGCGGTAACAAAATCCCTCTCAGTTGTCAAATACGCGGAGTTTAACCCTAGACCCTCAGAAATAAAATCATGTTTGACAAAATCCTTATTGAGAATTATCAGTTTGGTCGGGGCACTTTCTTTAACAAATATTGTGGGATTTGTTTCGTTAAACGCGTTATTTTGTGCGATTAGCAAAACAGAGTCACCTGATTTTTCTATTTTGTTTTCTTCTGGCTGATTCAATAGGCCACCTATCCCCCACATTGATCCCACTGTTATAAAAGATATCACCACAATGGCTATGACGTTATTTAGCAATAATCAAGTATCACCCTAATGAAATAAGAATCTTCGACACCCAATTCAAATGTTTTTTTTTAGATTGTCTTTCATTTTATCTTTTAAGAAAGTTATGGATTTGCTCTTATCCATGCCACTATCGGTCTTGTGACCATCAAGCACTGTGTTGTATCTGCCCATTATTTCCATAACATCGTCGACAGTGTCCAAATCAATCATCAAGTTCTCATTTTTGATTATCTCTATGGATACGTTGTTTTCTGCTGCGATTTTGACATGGTTATAGAAACTGTTATTATCGTAAAAGGTGTCTATCACCAAATTAGGCTTCCTTAGTAAAACATTTGTTCCATCAAATCTTTTTGATGGAACTATACAGATACCCTTCTCAAATTTTCTTGAGGTTTTTATCACATCATGCAAATCCTTTGCAGATAAAAATGGCAAATCGATTGGAATAATCAGCGATTCGCTAAATTCGTTGTCTTTTATAAAGCTGTTTGCCAACCCTATTGCGTTGTTTACTCCGTTAAGCTCGGTTTCCTTAATTAAAACTATATCTCTGAATTTATCTATTGGCTCAAATCTCTCACCAGATACTATTATTATCTGCTTTTGCTGCAAGTTTGATATTTTCTCCAGTGTCTCTAACGTCAGTAATTTGGTCAGTTCTTTTCTTTCCTTTGAATTTAAAAATGAACCCAGTCTTGTTTTGCTGTGATCAAATTTTTTGATAGGGATAATTATTGCGGTCTTTGATGATCTCAATAAGAACCACTATTCACCTGTTGCAAAAGTTTGAAACAACATACTTTGCAAAGTTTTTCTCTTTTAATGGGGTGTCCATCATGATGTTTGTAAAATGAAAGTTAATGTTTTGATGGTTTTTCATCATCTGCCCTCCAAGGCCTTTTTTGTCTTTGTTTGAAAAAACCATTTCATTTGTATATTCCGAATAAAGATTAACTAAACCTTGTGTTGATGGCTCCACCCCTTTTGCTTTCATGTACATTTCGCTTGGGCCACTAACGGCTTTATTTGAGATAAACGGTGAAATAACCACTACTTTATTTCTCAAGGATTTGATCACTTTGTTAAATGATTTTGTATTGATGATTGATCCAATGCTTGTTATTGGATTGCCTGGTGCAAATATTATTAGCGTTGAATTTTGCAAGGCCTTTTTTGCAGATTCTGTTATTTGGGCGTTTTCTATATTGTGATAGACTACATCAGATATTGGAATGCCCCCCTTGTGTTTTATCCAAAACTCCTGTAAATGCATCTCCTTTTTATCTTTGGTAATTATGTGGGTTTCATAATGATCATTTGATGCAGGAATTACCTTGACAGGAATGTTGTATTTTTTTGCAAAAAAATCAGTTATTACCGATAGGTTTTTGCCTTCTTTGAGCAGTTTTGTCCTTATAATGTGTGTTGTTAAATCCTTGTCTCCCAAACCAAACCATGATTCCTCACCTATATCCTTCATGTGATTTAGGAAATTAAATGAGTCCCCTTTAATCCCCCAACCCTTTTTTTTATCGAGGTTGTTGCTAAGGCCATAGATGATTGTGTCGATGTCCGGACACACATACAATCCATGAAACCAAAAATTATCCGCAACATTAGAAATAACTGCGATATTTTCATTGAATTCGTTATAGAGTCCCCTTACCAATTTGACGGAACCGGTGCCACCAGCCAAAATTGTTATCATAGTTAAGAAAACAATCTCTTTTGCTTTTTTTATCTTTTACATTTTTTTGGGCTTTACAAATTATATAATATTTGCAAATAATCTATAATTATTGCTTTATTGATGGGATAATTTAGGTCAATTGACACTATAAATTTTATTTCAATAAGATTATAACAGGCTATATCGAAATGAATCTCATTGCAATTAATAACTTCAAAATGCATGATGATTTTATTAGCTGTGGTTATCTTTGGCGGTAGTTTTAATCAGGCGTTTGCAATACAGTTCGAAGCTGCAATTTCCCCATCTCTCGATCAAGCAAAAGCTTCATTTAAAGGTGACAAAATCATTACATTAAGGTATCCTGAGAATAGCGCTATTTCCGAACTTTTAAACGGCAGAAAGGAAAGTGTTTCTTTCACTATAAATTCATCAGATCCCAACAACGGATTAACCCAAATTTTATCTTCCCTAAATAATGTGTTATTGCAAGAAAAGCAAAGTCAGGTGCAATTTGAGAATGCCACTGTTGCGTATAGGGCAAGTATTAATGGCGGCCCCGCCACTTCAACAATATCATACCAGGTTGAACTAAGGCCCGTTGCAACAAATCTCGTAACATCAACCAATGGAACAGAGTCGGCCATCGTCGATTTGGATTGGAGAAGCTTCTCCACAAATGAACCACTATTCGTTGACACTCCAGAGTATGGTAGGATAGACATTAATCACCCTATTGGGGGTTTTGAAAAACTAGCTCCAGAGTTGGCTCCGGCCATTGCAAATACCCCATTAGCCGAAACTTTTAATCAGCCATTACTTGATTTCGAGGAGTTTGGTACGGCAATGGGAAATTGGCACTTTTTGTTTGATGCAACCGGTGCTCAAGCCGGAGCTTCTGGATTTGGATTCAATGTAGAAGAGGGAGGGTCAGAGATAATATCCATATACTCGTTGGGTGAAAGTAGTTTCAGGGAGGGAACCCATACGGTAAAAGAGACTGATGCATCCGGTAATATCAACAATGTAAATGTCAACATGCATAGTTTAACAGCACCTCCCAGTGGGCAACTGCAGATAGGAGGATTTTCCAAGATCATAAAGATTGGAAACAGCGAATTTTCTCTGGTAACCAATGACGCTCCAACAGGCATTGAAACATCATCAGGTGGTTTTCCAATTACGGTGTTTTTGATATTTGGAGTCATGATGGCAGGAATAGCTGTACTGGTTCTTGTAAAAGCCAGAAAATAACCATATTTTTTATTGCAATAGACTTTTGTAATTTATTCTCTGCAAATCTAAAACACGCTTTTGTTTGGTTGATACCATTTTAGATAGACAACCACACCAGAATGTTTTGGTTTCCCTATGTCAAGATCCAGCAATTAGCACATTTAGATTCGTGCAACAAGGGCAAATGACTATTCCAGACATGCTTCTGTCAAACACATACGGCATTTGCACATCCCATGATGATACCTGCATAGGTTACCTTTAAAGAGAAAGAATAAAAAACATATTTTTTAACAGGTCCAAAAACAAAAAGGATAACAAAAATGAAAATGAAATGAAACGATAAACCACAAAAATATAAAAATATCGAACTTCAATCGCCATGAAGTGCACCATATCTATTTTCGCCTTTTAGGTAATGTGTCCCTATATCCTGTATGTTGTCAATAGTTATCTTGTCACTTTGGGCAATCAGATTGCCACTGAATCTTGATTTCCCTATCCCTATAACCTCTTTTTTTTGGTTTAAAACTATCAGGATCTGATTTTCTTTTATTCCGTTAAAGAATTCAATGATCGCGTTTCCCATAATGTCTCTTCCATACATTACCAAATTTGAAGACTTATTTTCTAAAACTGCATAAGGATAGTTTAATTTTGGGTTATGCCTTACGACCAACTCTGCAAAACTCAGGTTTGGTAAAAATTTTTTATCTTTTATTTGCCCGATTATTATTCCAGAATGTGCGGGCTGTAATCTGATGGCCAATTCTTTTTGCACCCTGTTTGAACAAACATGTACTTGAAGGTCCCTGTTGTCTTTTTTCTCATCGGAATCATTCAAAGGTTTTTTTTCTATTTTCGAATTCCCATTTTTTCTACTTGATTGCCTTACAATAATATCCATCTTTTCATACAAACCAAATATCCCCCAGTTATTAAACGCCCTTTTTAATACGGTCTCAGCCGATGCGGGAATATCTTTAAACAACTTGGGATTGTTTTTTAGTTAATTTTGCAATGAAAAATCCATTTGTATTGTGAATGTGAGGATACAGCCTTTTTGTGTGATGCAACTCTTTACTAAATTGACGGTCGCCGTATTCGGTCAATCCATCAATCCCATACCTCACGGGTTCTAATTCCATGTCATTGTCATTATTGTTTCTCATCAACTCATCGACAACCAGCTCATTTTCTTCGGGTGCAAAGGAGCAAGTACAATACACCATTTTTCCGCCGGGTTTTAGAACCTGAAAGGCTGATTGGATTAGATTTCTTTGTTTAATGCTGCAAATTTCTATATCCTTTAGGTTTCTGCTTTTCTTTCTCGTCTCGTCTTTAGTCACTATCCCCTCGCAAGAGCAGGGTGCATCAAGTAGGACCCTATCGAACTTTATTCCCAACTTTTCGACATCTTCACCGGGCATGTTGAAAATTGTTGTGTTTTTTACACCGCATCTTGATAGGTTAAAAAGTAACGACGCCATTCTTTTAGGATTCGGCTCACAGGCAATAATGTTGCCCGTATTATTCATTTTTTGAGCAATAAAGGTTGTTTTTCCCCCCGGTGATGCCGCCATATCCAAAACGGTTGCACAATCCCGTTCGTCAATTTCCAACTCACCTACTGCGATGCATGAGCTAAGGTCTTGTATGTAATAGTATCCTTTCAGGTACTCCAAAGTCGAACCAATAGTTGGCAAATTTGTTTTCTTGTAATTATTCGAATTGCTTGCATTGTTGGCCTTATCTATCTTAAACACCTCATCTAGTATCGTTTCTTCAAGAAGATACCCTTTTTCTGTAAGCCTTTTCTTGAGGCTTACAGAATCCATTTTCAGGCTGTTTGCTCTAATGTACTCAGAATATGACGATTTGTTTTTTTCAATGTATTCCAGGAGCAATTCGGTGTGTGGGACAAATCTCAAGAATCTTGATATCATCCAGTCTTTATATCCGTATTTTTCAGCTATCTTTTTAGAGTATTCGTTATGGAAAATGTCGGGATTCTCTGCATTACGGCTCATCCTTTTTTAATATATAGAGAAATTTGTAATTTAATAGTTTTTTTATTGTATGCACGAACATGAGTAATTCTTTTAAAGAAAGAAAATCTATGGCCCTAACCGAACACTAAAGACAGTTAGGGCAACAGATACATGTGTGTTTATCCACATATATGTGTACTAGTAGTAACCCTCCTTTTGTTTTAGGCAAGATTCAGCTAAGCAGCCTACCTGAGTATATATACAGGACTCAAACTCTATTTGGCCTTTCTCAACCTGGGACGACAGTTTCATTTCAGCATAAAATCGCTCAGATTACTAGTCCTCATAGCTTTTGATTTAGTCTGAATTCTTTTCTATTTCGTTGCCAGAAGTATCCTTCTAATTATCGCTAATTCAGGTCCCTGTAATGAGGGAGGAGTTTCCTCTTCGCCATGTTAGAAGTGACTTGCCCGCTAGCTCACAAAGTAAAAACAAACTCCATAGTTTATTAACTTTGCATAATTCAATTAATTATGTACACACAGGTATTAGTCTGTGTCAACAAACATATTTGGAAAATACTCTTTTTCTATTTGTTTGATTCGAGATTGCTCGGTTGTGTTAGAATAATCCTCTAAAACATTGTAATTTAGGTCAATAAAAGTATGTCCCCACTTAAACTTATTCATTATCTCCATGGCATGTACTTTATGACCTAAAATATATAGAGCACCGGATATTGCCTCAGATGTAGAAAGCATACCCAATTTGGCATAGTTGGTTGGGTTTCCTGCAAGTAGTGCTGGAAGCCTCCTATTGCTTATGTTCAGCTTTTTCGGTATTTTGATTGTGTCAGCGGCTAACTTCCAGGAGCAATCAATAGCACAGATACCATCCATGTTTTGTTTGTCTTCTTGTGTAAGAGCAACACTTGAAAAAGGATCCAACACAACTGAGTTGTATGGAATTTTTCTCACCTCAGTTGCCATTTTAAATTTTATGAGTTTGGCAGCCGTGCATTTGCTGGGGTCATCTTGTCTATGCATTAATATGGATATTCTTGTTTGGGTGTTTTTGCTTTGGTCATTCATCTTTTACTTTTTCTTCTTGTTTTTTGTTACTTTTTACAAAAGACGCCACTAACAATCCGCCTATTACGGCCATGATTATATAATTTACCGGGGGTTTTAGGATTGCAGGTATAATCCCCACTTGTGGGACAGTATAGACCACCTTTCCAATGTAGTTTTCTTGCGTGATTGGAATATCAACCCCAGGAATAGAGCACTCATTTGCATCCCCTTTGGTCAATATCGTTTTTTTCTCCAAAACAGCAGGTACTGAAACTGGGTAACACAATCGGTTAAGTTCGGTATTTCCCCTCAGTGTTTCCCCTTCCTCAAAAACAGATGCAACCCTGTGAACTATTGTTTTGCCCTCTTTTTCCCCAGGGTCAGCAATAAAAGCTTTAAACACAATGATGTCTCCAACCTTTGCGCTATCAAAAGACGTGTTGTTGTCTTTGCCCCACACAACTATCAAATCATTAACATTTAGGACTGGAACCATGCTTCCACTTGCCACAACATAAAACGGGTTTGAATTTGATAAAGCTACTCTTACAAGAACAAAAGCAACTACAAATATAATTGCTATAATTACTATAACCTTGATGTCCTTTTTTCTGCTGCTGTCATTGATCTTTTTTGACAAGTTACAATAATTGTTTTGGAAAAACCTTACATAAACATTCTGTTTGGGGATTGCCGAATCAAAACCACTAGTTTAACCATCTTTGTGGACTATTTTGTTTTAGTATGCCTTTGCAAAAACAACGGTTTTTTCTGACAATTCGTTACAGTAAATGCAATTTTTCAATTCTTTGTTCAATTCCACATCTTGGTCAAATGGTATCACTCTAATATCGGCGGTGGTTTCTTCCTTTATTTTTAATTCGCATTCTTCCTTGCCACACCATCCCGCCAGTGCAAATCCCTCGGAGTCATCCATCATTTTTTTAAACTCTTTATAGTTTGACACCCTTTTGGTTTTTTCCTTTAAATATTTTTGCGCATTACTAAATAAATCATTTTGAACGCTATTGAAGATTTTTTCCATGCTTTCACCCAAGTGCTCTAGAGGAATTACCTGTTTATGCCTGTTGTCCCTACGCACTAATTCTATGGTTTTGTTTTCGATGTCCCTCTGACCGATGCTTACCCTAATTGGAACTCCTTTAACCTCCCATTCATTGTACTTCCAACCCGCAGTGTATTCGTTTCTCCCATCCACAAAAACCCTGTATCCCGATTCCAAAAGACTGTCTTTCAACATATTTGCGCTTTCTTTCACAGCCTTTTCGTTATTACTTTTGTAAATTGGGATTATTACTATTTGAATTGGAGCGATCATGGGCGGCAAAATCAGCCCCTTGTCATCGCCATGGACCATTATTACGGCACCAATCAGCCTCCATGATGTCCCCCAGGAGGTTTGCCATGCAAATTCTTCGTTATTTTCTTTGTTGAGAAACTTTATTTCAAAAGGTTTTGAAAAATTCCTTTCAAGATTGTGAGATGTGCCTAACTGTAGTGCCTTCCCGTCTGGCATCATTCCCTCCAATGTTGTGGTGTATTCGGCACCAACAAATTTTTCCTTGTTGCTTTTGAATCCAGTTATTGTTGGAATTGATAAAACATTTTCAATCAAGTTTTTATAGATGCCTAAAATCATCATTACCTGATCCTCGGACTCATTCTTTGACGAATGAACCGTGTGGCCCTCTTGCCACAAAAACTCCGAATTTCTGATAAAAGGTTTTGTGGACTTTATCTCCGCTCGCAATGCAGTGTTCCAAAAATTAATTTTAAGCGGCAAATCCCTATAGCTTGAAATCCATTTAGGAAAAATGGAATACAGCAATGCTTCCGAGGTTGGCCTTAAAGCCAGTTTTTCGTTTAATTTGTTTTCTCCCGAATGGGTAACCCAAAACACTTCGGGGTTAAAACCCTTAAAGTGATCCTCTTCTTTATTTAGGATGCTTTCAGGGATTAGGCACGGTAAAAATCCATTGCTATGGCCTGTGTCTTTTAGTTTTTTATCCAGATATTCTCTTATTGATTCCCAGATCGCAAATCCGTAGGGCTTTAGAACGATAAATCCTTTTGCAGAGATATAGTCAGCCAATCCGGACTTTTCCACAATTTGAGAAAACCATTCACTAAAGTCATCGTTTTTTTTTACGGTTATTCCTATTTCCTTTTTGTTGCTGCTGCTGCTGTTGCTGCTTATCTTATCATTCTTATCATTCAATTATTGATGAATAAGAACTGATTTCTATTTATGAAGCTTCTTATGGATTTCTATTTCAAGGGCTCGCCTTTGCAATAAACTACCCCGCTTATTCGGCTATGAAAATTGGTACAGACATAGCATTGTACAAAGCCTATCTCTTGCTCAAATACCGGGCAATCAACAGACTCCAACTTCATTCTTTTTAGCATTTTTGGACTGACACCCTTTAACTTTAGCTTTCCCTTTTCGTCCATCATTCCAGAGCTTTTTAGCTCCTGTTTGGCTCTTTCTGAGACTTTAATTGATTTTTCCACTTGCTTGATTGGAACGTCATATTTTGTTTCTGTTGTTTCGGGTGATATACTCATTTCTACGTGATTATAATTGAACATGATTATTTATAAAAATTTTCTTATTGTGAACTAGGTTAATCTGCAATTTCTTGACATCCACATAACTTTATTATATATATACACCTTAGTATTTTGTTTGAAAACCTATGTTATTTCAAAAAAAGAGACAGAGAGGGTTCTTGGTCTTTTAAATAAAACATGGACAAACGTATTGATACCGAAAGTCAAAAACATCAAAGTTTTCGAAATTGAAAATAGCAAAAGCATTGTTGCGATTGATTCGCTTGTGGGTGTTTTCATCAAAAATGAGTTCGTACTTCCCTTTTTGGGAAATTCAGATGTTCTTGACAAGTTTCCATCCATAACCGTCGATTCAGGATCCATAAAATTCATCTGCAACGGGGCAAAGATATTGCGTCCCGGTATTGTAAAGTTTGACAGATTTGCTAAAAATGATATTGTTGCAGTTAAAGACGAGCGGTTTGCAAAATACCTATCCGTGGGTTTGGCTTTAGACGACAGCAACATAGCAGAAAAACTGCAAAAAGGATATGTTGTTGACAATCTTCACTTTGTAGGGGATAAGTTTTGGAACACCTATAAAGAAATCTCGTTTCGCATATAGCATTATCTGTCATCATCTTTTTTTTGATGATTGGTGAAATTTATATATCAGAATAATTTTTTACAAAGGTATGTATACTGGAAAGATGACTGCAACTTGGTTAATAATCATAACAATGGTTGCAATTGTAACGGTTCCAATGCTTATAATATATTTTGCGATGCTTTTACCATATGACCAAGCGAATCCAGAGGCACATGCTGGTGAATTCATATTGGGGTTGATTACACTCATACCTAACGTCTCAACGCCTGACTTTATCAATGGACCCCTAACATAAAGTTAAATCAAACATTTTCCCCTATTTATACAAATTTGGTTTTTCTTGTCAAATTAAGTTTATTTATTTATCAACTATCTTTATATATTTGCTAAATAACTCAATTTTTTTAAGAAATGCTATACATTGACATTAGAACTTAAAGTCCATCCTTCATTTTTTAAAGAATTTGCTACAAAGACCTGGATTTCACCATATGAAATAATACGCGAATTGATTGAAAACGCCTTTGATGAGGATGCAACAAGAATTATTGTTACTGTACTTGATAATGGAAGTGTTGTCATCGAAGATGACGCAGGCATGGATGCAGACTCCATTAACAAGTTTTTGATAGTAGGCTCGCCCCATAAAGCTAATGAGAACCTGTCCCCCAAGCTAAAAAGAATCAGGACTGGAAGGTATGGTACTGGGCGTCTTTCCTTTTTAACCTCATTTGATAACATGAAAATCAAAACCAAACTAGATAACTTCCATAAAACTATGGTTATCAATGGCGATGCATTGGAAAACCTTTTTGCAGGGCATGCACAATTGCAGGAGCTAACAGAAACACCATTAAAAAGAAATGGAACAGAGATATTCCTATACAACTCAAAAATCAACATCGATACTGTAAAACTATCAAAAGAACTAAAGAAACTGTCTATCTTAAAATATCCCCTTTTTGAGGTTTATGTAAAATATTCCGATGTCTTTAAGGAATGGGACCTCACTGATTCTCAAATTGTCAAATCGCCGGATGTCCAAGGCTACAAGATTGTTGTAAATGTCACTACCAATCCAATCATATCTGGTGAAATTATTATCGCAAAAAGACCATTGGGTCAGGATGAAAGGGGGATTGCAATAATGGTGGGCAACCATGTGGTCAAAAGAACCACTTTTGGTTTTGACAACAAAATGAACAAGGTTACAGGCTATGTTAAATGTGATCAATTAACTTCCCGCTTTGCGGATAAATCCGCATTAATCGAAAATGATGAATATGTTAAATTCAATCAATCGATGAAAAACTTTATTGTGGAACAAGTACTTCCCAGTTTGACTGAATATGAAGATGTTTTAATCACGCGGGAAGAGTCAAAGATTTACAAAGAAATAGACAAAGTAATGGGTCAAGCTGTTTTGGAAATGATTCAAACAGATGAAGAGGTCCAGGGTTTTGAGACCGTAGAGTTTGTTGATGCTGCTGACGCTGCTGCTGACGCTGCTAATGCCGAAGGGGATGGCCCTCATCAATCATCATCAACAGACCACCAATACCCTTTTTCTTCTTCGCCTTCGCCTTCTTCTTCAAAAGACAACAAAGAGGAAACAGGCAAAGGAAACAGGCATCCCCAAAATATGGCAAAAGATTTCTTAAATGATGTGGCTGATGGCGTTTTCACACATTCTGCAAAAGACCAATCAAAACCGACATTAAAAACAGAAAGAAACAGCATCGTTATGGATGAGAGCGATAATGATCAATTTTCTGCAAAATCTAAAAACCAATTAGATTTCGCTGAAACTAAAAAGTTTTCCTTACCCGATTACCCCATTGGGCAAGTTGTTTGTAATGCAGACAATGGTGAAAGCAACACAGAAACAGTTCAAAACACACCGCCAGCACCGTCATCGTCATCATCAACCGTTATTTCTCAAAACATGGTTTCAGCAGTTGAAGCTTTCAAAAATGTAAATGAATTATCCGATAACAAGGCCCCATTTAATTTGGATATTTCGGGTGCAGCCAGTGACAACAATTATCATTATTTAGCAAATGACAATGACAATGACAATGACAATGACAATCCATCTATAATTTTAGGGACCGAAAACTACGCGACAAAAAAAACCGTGAGAAAACCCATATTAAAGAAAACCTTTACTTTGAAAAAAATAGGATACAAAGTTATCCCATATGAGGACGAGTCGGATCCAAGATATAGTTTTACAAATGAAAATATTGTTTTTGTAAATAAGGCCCACTCTACCTACAGAGTTGAATCCGAAAGAGGGGATGAGTTTCTTTTCAGGCACATTACAAACATTGTAGCAGAGGTTGTAGTGGGTTCCAAATATCCAGAAGCTAGGGATATATTGGAGATTCAAAACAAACTCATCTCCGAGGCTATCAAAATACATGATAGCTCATTTTTGAAAAAATAGATGAGGATAGAAACGACTAAATCTAACTCTTTTTTTTTATTTAATAAATGGCTTTTCAATTTATGCCCGGTGCAACAGCAGTCGGTATTACTTATGATAATGGTGTATTATTGGCTTCTGAAAAAAGAGTCGCCTATGGTAATTTTGTAGTTAATAAAAATACCAAAAAAACATTTGCTGTTACAGATCACGTAGGTGCTGCATGTGCAGGGATGGTTGCAGATATGCAGGTGCTCGTACGCCAGGTGAGTGCTTTATCCAAAATTAGGCGATTGGAAACCCGAAGGGTTGTCCAGCCAAATTCCGTTGCAAAACTAATGTCCGTTATCATGTTTGAAAGAAGATACTTTCCACTGTTAACTCAGGTAATAGTTGGAGGAATCACAACAAACAAACCAGAGATTTATACCTTGGACCCACTCGGATCTGTTTTGCCGGATAGGTATGCGGCCGTTGGGACAGGTGCAGAGATGGCCTTGGGTGTGATGGATGCTGAATTTTCAGACACCCTTGATGAGGAAAAGGCAACCAACCTTGCATTGAGAGCCATTCGATCTTCAATACAGAGGGATTCATCTAGTGGTGATGGTATCGATATGTTGATAATCACCAAAGAAGGAAAAAGAGAACTGTCTCATAGTGCCTAATTTTTACATTTAGGTTTTTTCGTTATTTTTAATTCATTTATTTTTTATACACCCGGGTTTTTTCTTGTGCTCAGGTAGATGCTAAACCTTAAAGAATGATGTTTTAGAGTAGTGGCAGCATCTCCTGCTTCAGCAGCAGCAACATAATTAGAAGGCAAAAAAAACAATTTGTCGGTTGATTTGGTTTTTTATCAAACCAATCTAGTTGAATGTTTTTCAAGTATTTTGTTTGTTTACCAATAACTTTTCAAAATCCATCATAATTTGCTTTTACCCACAGTGCAAAATAAATCCCGAGGGCATTGATGAGGTTGGTGGGTGGTCGGCTGGCCGGTGTTGCCTACAACATACAACCTGAAATAACTAGAACAAAGTCGAGACTGCATAAAACTACAAGAGTTGCGATTCAATATCCATCTATGGAAAAATGGAGCCAGAATTGCCATAGGTGCGACAAAAGGCGGATGCATAAAAGGGCAGCGGAGACAAAAACAATCTTCAAAGCATAGATACATTGTTATTTGACGGAGGCTTTAAGCTTGTCAAGTTGTGCATGGATTATAGTTTTATTAATCCAAAAAAATAAAGGTAGATATGATATAGATGATTCAGGGCTCGTAGCGCAGACCTTTTGTGATAAAAGGGCGTAAAATGGATAGCGCGGACGCCTCCTAAGCGTCAGGTCGAGGGTTCAAATCCCTCCGGGCCCGCTTCAATAATGAACGCTTTTCTAGGCCCATGCCTTAATGTATTTATCTTAAATGACAGTTGAGCTAAAAAACAAGCGGGAACAAATTTCCAACGGCCCATATAATCGGTTTGTATATGCCTTGAAAGCTCCTGAATCAAAAAGGCAATATCCAAAGCGGCTAGAAGTTTTTCTTAACTTTATAAACATAGAAGGCTCAACTTTAGAGGAAAGACTCTACAACCTGTATGACAAATCCAAATCAAATACAGAATGGCTGCAGGATTCCTTAATTGACTTTATTATCTTTCAAAAGGAAAGGGCGGCTAGAGGTGAAATTACTGAGTCAACGATTCCTAACTATTACAAACCCGTGAAACTTTTTTGTGACATGAACGACATTGTCATCAACTGGAGACTTGTAACCAGAGGCATGCCACGCGGAAACCATGCTGCAAATGATAGGTCACCCACCTTGGATGAGATTATCCTGATACTAAAATATCCGGATGTTCGTATCAAGGCCATCATCCTCACAATGATTTCTTCGGGTATTCGAGTTGGTGCATGGGACTACCTTAGATGGAAACACGTTATTCCCATAGAAGTTGACAATACTATTGTTGCTTCCAAGATAATTGTTTATGCTGGCGATAGGGAACAATATTTCTCATTCATAACTCCAGAGGCTTATTATGCCTTAAAGGAGTGGATTGATTTTCGTTCCTCCTATGGGGAAAAAATAACAGGTGAATCATGGGTTATGAGGGACCTGTGGAAAACTACCAACATAACATATGGGGCCAAACTGGGATATGCCAAATCCCCGGTAAAGTTTAGAAGCAGTGGCATAAGGAACCTAATCTCAAAGGCACTCTTTCAGCAAAATGTTCGTCCCCTCCTCAAAGAAGGACAAAAAAGACATGAGTTTAAAACAGCTCATGGCTTCCGCAAGTTTTTCAAAACTCAGGCAGAGCAGACCATGATGGCCGCCAACGTTGAAATGCTTATTGGGCATGACTTGGGCATTTCAAAGAGCTACTACAAACCCCAGGAAAAAGCGATTATGGAGGATTACCTGAAAGCAGTTAAAAACCTAACAATTCTAGAAAACACTAACAATAAAACTTTTCAAAAAGAAATTGATGAACTGCGAGAGAAAAATGAGAACAACGAACACATAATCAAATCCAAACTACAGGAAAAGGATGATGCGTTTATTACTCTGTCAGACCGTGTAATGAGGCTCATGGAAGAGATTCAACAGCTGAAGACGACAAGGACACAATAAAGTATCATAATCACTGTTTAATATTTAATTCCCTGTTTAAATATTCCAATGCTTTTTGATATCTCTCATCTTCAGACAGTGTCTCAAAGGTGGGGTTGGTACACAAAGAGGTTGACTGAACAAGGCCAGTTCGCAATTTGGTTAAAAAACCAATCAATTGCTCCCCATATCTTTCAATAAAGGGCAATTTGATTTCATCAATAGCTTTTCTATTGCTTTTGGATTCAACACTCAAAAGAGGACCATATGGGACGACGGAGAATTCATGTAATCTCTGTCCATTTTGCCTAAGAACTGCTTTACCTTGACTTTTTAATATCGTTATTTTTGTATCTCTCAATGGATTCAGCACATCAACTATTTCAATCGTGTTTTCATGAGTATTTGGGTTTATTCTCAGTGAACCTGTGTTTTCCCACTTCAAAGTATTTTCCAAGAAAAACCGAATTTTATCAACCAGGTCTTGATTTGAGTTTTCCCTGGAATCATTGTGCCAAATAAAAACCCGGTCCATCAAATAACCATCAACTGATAAATTTTTACACATGTCTTTAAGATATTTTATGGCAAACACTATATCTCTACAAACACTCCTTAAGTATTCCACAACAATTGAATAAAATAAAATATCCCACTCTATCTCATCAAGTGTTTTTTCTTTTATAATGGGATACAAAAAACGGACAAAGAGGCAATTTTCCCTGTAATTCTTTAATATTTTTCTGACTAACTCTATACAGGAAATGTCGGGAGTGTATAATATAATGCAAAATATCCCGCTTAACGACAGCTTTAAGGGTTTTCTGTAGTTTTTTCTCATTTCCCTCTTGAAGTCTTGACTTTCAAATACAGGCTCTAAAAAGCCATCCTTTAGTAACTCCCCGATGTGTCGGTATATTGTTCTCAATTCGGGGGTGTCATTATCAACAACATCTTTACAATATTCATAGGTTGCCTTAGCAGGATTTTTTAAGTAGTAATTCAGTATCTTAATGTGTTTCAGTAAAGGTTTTTCATGAAGTTTATCTATGCGTAAACCCATAAATGTTTGTAAAACAGAGATTATGTCAGGGTCTATCATAAAATCATCCTTTATGATTTTGGACATCTTTTGATATTTTTTGTCAATACTAATCTATATAATATAATTATTTTGCATAATGTATGGAGCAAATAGAAACAAAAAATAAAGTTACTTACAAAGAATACAGAAAAGTTCAAGGGCTTGTAGGGGAATCCTCATTCTCCGTTGTTCTTCCAAAATCTTTTGCGATATCTTTGGGAATCGGGAAGGGCGATTTTGTCCAAGTGTACATAGAAAACAACAGGAAAATAGTGTTAGAAAAAGCATAGTGGTGAAAAAAAATGAATAGGAATAGTTACGTTACTAATACCGCATCTCTACCTAATAAAATCATTGGTTCTGACCGCGATGGCATAGAAGGTGATTCTAGCAATATCGATTATATGGATAGCGAGTGTTCATCACAAAGTGAACCTTATCACAGAATCCATAATATCGAAAAAATGTTGGATATTATAATAGAGGAGGAAGATGAAGATTATAAAAACGGAGAAATTGTTGAAGAAAATTCTGATGCAGAGATTTCCATGTTGTTTAAAGATGCAAGAGACAAACTAGAAAAAATAGATGCTTACGCAAAGCAACAGAAAAAACAGATTGTTGTTGAGTTGGCCAAAAGCCTTGAGGGGAAGTTTCCAACAGACGCCATA
>JADDOW010000094.1 GCA_016782225.1 Nitrososphaeraceae archaeon | reverse complement strand
CAAGGAGGTGATGTACGCTTAAGTTAACAGGGCCTTTCAACTTAATACCGGATTTAAAAGACTAATCACCAAGTCAAATATTTAATATATGCATATTGCACCAACCAATTTTTCTTATTTGACTATGCTGCTAATGCGTAATAGATTTAGCAGATTTTATAATGATTTCATATTTTTATTAGAGTTAGTATTCATCATATATCCATACTAAGATTTGGCTTTATACTCGTCCTCTACCGTTTACTTTAAAATGGTGGGAAAAGAAAAGAGTGTCAGTTAGTTTACTTTTAACTCACCTATCTTTCCTATGCCTCTTCTTCTAGAGGATTCTTAGAATACTTTATCTTTAAAAACAACAGATACGAATTCAATGCTACTGCTGTCGAATTGCCTATTATTATAACAAAATCGTTTTTTCCTATTCCATAAACGACCCACAAAGAAAGACCAACAATTAAAACTATTATGAATCGTATCGATAAATCATCGGATTTCTTTGTCCTTAATGCTTTTCTAATCTGTGGGATAGCGCTTGAAACTGCAAAACCTGTAGCCATAAAGCCTATAATTGGCAGTAAAAAATCCACCATTCGTGTTATTTAATTATCCTTACTCTTATTTATAGTGAGAAATTGATTCTCTACTTATCAATCGGCTAATTTTGTTCCTAAAAACTATTATTAAAAAACATTATTGGTATCCCGTAAAAATGAATAATAAACTTTTTATGTTTATTGGGATCTGCTTTTATTTTATATTTATAAAGAAAAAATAAAAAAATAAAACTGTGAACTCTAACTGATTCCAGTTTTTGCTTTACTGTTTGGGCAGCTTGTTGGATGCCTTGTCTTATTTTGTTTTCTGCTTGGCTTCCAGACAGGAAATTGGCAATTTTGCCTGTTGGTGGCGATTCATAGTCTATGGTGTGAATGACTAGAGTGGATCTGTCTCCATTGCTTTGAAACTCTTGTGTGCTTTCCAACTTTTGAAATGGACCCTCTGTTTGCCTTGTGATTAATCGCCTGTTTTGTTCCTTTTGGACAACCTTTAGTAGCATTTCATCCCTTTTGCCCATGTATTCACCTGTTATTTTCATTTCTGAGCCCTCTTCACTTTTTTGGCAAGATACGTTTTCTGATTCCTTAACAATGTCACGAGGCCATGACTCCTTGATGTTATCTGGATTTGATTAGTATTCAAAAACTCTACTGAGCATTGATTTCTAATTCATTTTTAATTGTGGTCATACAATACATTGTTAATGATGGATTATATAGTAGGAGGTATTATTGGAGATATTCAAAAAAAATCAAAATTGCAAAAGTTAAAATCAATCAATTATCGCCTCTAATATTGACAATGGGGATAGAAATGGTGGTTGATTGATTAAGTGATTATCCGAAAGCGGCCATTACAATATATACAATAGTATTTTTTAGTATTGATAAATGGGACAGATATCCTTATAATTACATCATTGCCGTAAAATAACAAATGTCTTCTAACACTAGGTTCGAATGTCAGATATGCGGCATGCCATTTAGCTCAGAAGGGGAACTTGAATTGCATTTGCAACAAGAACACCCTGAAAGATAATTTTGGGTATATATTTACCATTACCTACTACATTTACCAATGAATGTTTTGGCAGATGATGCACCAAAACAATAATTTTAGGCAATTGAAAATCTTTCTGTATTTTTATTGGTTTTTAATTCTCTAAAGCGTACACTGTTGGTTTATTCTGACTAACTGGTTGCTCAAATCTATAAGAGACATCATTGGCAGTTAGATTAACCTAGGCATTATTACTTAAGTACCAATGACAGTTACATATGCCAAAACATCAATCAAGCGATTCCATATCTCTAAACATCAATACCATTTGATATCATTTTACTTTTTCAATTGCAGACTCAATTATTTCTCCGTTCTCTGTATTTGATCAAGGATGTGAATTTGGTGTTTTCGAATCGCTGTATTAATTTCATTATTTTTCCATGTCTTTCATTAATCTCGTTGATTCGTTTGTGTTTTATACCTCTTGATAGAAAAATTTTCTGAAAAGCGAATATTAACCAACATGTTAGTGAGCCAACAATGACACCCAAAGCAATACTAAGATAGACCTTGACGCATTTGTTATTCGGGGTATACAAACCCGCATTTTATGCAGTACTAATTGGCATATAACTATGGATATGGATTATCCTTTGGAACCCTTTGCTCATAGGTTTTGGCATCTTTAGTCGGGACTCGTTTTAGTGCACATATGCTGCTCTTTCTCTCAAAAGTCCAAATCCGGTTTGAGATATATAATGTGTTTTGTAACGTTTCAGTGTAACCTTGCCTTTCAAGAGGACTGTAAAAATCCATCTGATAAAAAAATATTGAAATAGTATATCTTATTATAGTATGTTAATGACTCTCATGGTAAAATGCAAGCAATGCGATTTTGAACACATTTCAAACTTGTATAGAAAGGAAGAACATACTTTTCGCAAACATTTTTCTAAATAATGAAAGCTGTCCAAACTGTGGACATGTCTCCAAATGTAATACGTTGGATTATAATTTTAAGTCAACCTTAAAATGACATTTTATTGGAATCTCATAGGACATACCTAATGGCGACTGTCACCAGACAAAGGTAATTATCAACCGTATAATTATCTTTGTAGACAACAATAAAAATATAAAAATAAAAACGAAATTATAGACATTTTTTTGGTTAGTCGAAAACCATTTGTAATATTTTATACCTTTTAACCATTGATGCTCCTTGCATACTCTTTTGCGCGTGTAAAATCAATCATTACGCAAGACTGCTATCCAACCACCCAAGCATTACACCGTAACATATGGCTTTTTTAGATGCATAATAATCTTCATGTACTCCAGAAATGTGTAGGGTACCAGGCTAAGATTGATGAATGCTTTTGGAGTCCCTAATCAAAAATAATCGGATAATTGATTTGGCCTGTATCATATATAGATGAACGAGTTTTGTCCTTCACCTCATATTAATAGACTTTGCATGATTAGATCCAGCCATAGTACATTGATTATTAATTTGTAGAACTATCTGGTTTCAGCGAACCAGAAAAATGCATGACTAACCTTTGCTAATCGTTTATCATGGCAGAAGGGAAAGGAAGGCATGAAGGGGACAACATGTCGGCATCCGGTTTGGGTCCTTTTAGGTATAGCTCGTATAGAACGTTGTGGATTGCAGTTATGTTTTCTTATGTTGGTGCAGCTATGTACGACATTGGGGCCTCTTGGCTAATGATCTCGCACTCCAAATCCTTTATTTGTTTCTCTGATTACGACGGCAACTACTCTGCCTATTTTTCTATTTGATTTGCCATCTGGTACGATATATGATATTTTTGAACGGCGTAATATACTCTTTATCGCTTGTGCATACATGTTTACAATATCTACAATTTTAGGAATACTCCCTCTTCTTGGTTTGATTACTCCAACTGTGTTGTTGATACTTACTTTTGCTCTTGGAGCGGGCACATCTATGATTAGGACTCCAATCATTCCTATCATGAGCGGATTGGTATTAAAATCAGAAATACCGTCTGCTCTTACTCTTAGTGCTGTTGCTAGCAACATCGGTCGAGTTATAGGTCCAATAGCTGGTGGTTTATTGTAGCGGCTATTGCACCTTGGGCTGTGTTCTTTCTTAATTCAGCTACATTTATTGGCATGATTATAGTCCTGAGCAGGCTACCACCAAAATCCACCATCAACGAACATAGCTCCCTGCCTCCCGAGAATATTGTTGGAGCCATTAGGGCTCAGATACGTTATGTACGATACTATCAAGCAGCGCATGTAGTGATTGTTCATGCAGGTTTGTTCGCGATATGCGGAAGTTCCCTATTATCTCTTTTGCCTCTTTTAGCTAAACAGGAACTTGGATTAGACTCGGTAGGGTTTGGATTGCTACGGGGATCTTTTGGCATAGGCGCAATAATTAGTGGAATTGGCATATTGCCAAAGATTCGTTCAAGGGCTTCATCAGAATCCATTATCACCAGTTCTATTGGATTACTTGCAATAGTGATATTCGCAATTGGGTATGTGCAAGATTTTGGTATTCTTGCTTAATGATGGGCATTGGGGGGATATCCTACACTGTCATATTATCAACACTTTATACTACTGGAATGAAAACCGCAAAGTGGATTGGAGCAAGGGTATTGGCTGTTTACCTGCTTATATTAAATGGCGGATTGGCAGGTGGAAGTGTAATATGGGGGACAATGTCCATCATTTTTGGAATTCCAATCACCCTATCATTATCATCTTTTGCATTAGCAGCAACAACTATTGCTGTCGGAAAACGCTACAAAACCACTTCTATAGATGACCTTGATTTTACCCCTGCAGGCAGTGATTACTGGTCAATTCCCCATCAACGGTCAGCGAATCGTCCAAAAAGTGATGGGCAGGCACTTATAACAATTGAACACAGAATTGATCCCAAAATTACTGATGAATTTGTGCAGTATATGCAAGAATTAGGGCATATACTCAAAAGCAAGGGATTGGCATATTGGGGTTTGTTTCAAGATCCAGCCGACTTAAGTCACTATATATAGGTCCGGATAGCCGAAACATGAGCCGAGCATATGTGCCAACATGAACGCGTTACCAAAAATGTTCAGATTGTAGAAGATAAAATTCGGGCACTTGTCAAAGACTGAACTCTACCAAAAGTTTCCCATTATATAGCAAAAAAATAAGCCCACTCTATAATGGCATGGGAAAATCGCAAAATAGTACCTAGGATACACATGGCAGGCGTCGATTGTGATGTATTCTGAATATCTGTATATGACGAACTAACTATAGTTTTGAAGCACCAGAAAAAACATCCAAAGTCACAGAAAATCAAATGGTGGGCTGGGACAAAGACCAACAAGGCTTTAACATATTAATTTTACATATGATTACTTTATAACGATTCTACTTAAAGTCTACGAATTTGCAATGTAGGGCACTGGTGGCAGATCGTGAAATTTCACATCTCAAAACTTTTTGATACATTCAAGATGTGCCGGGGTACTGAAAGCGAGATGGTGGTTGAGGAATACTCAGCATTATTGCAACAATCAGGATGGAACTATTCTCAGGCCATTAACCAGACAAATGAATTAATCGAAATAGCAGAAGGATCTTGATCGAAGCCGTAGATAACATATGGCTGCTGGGAGTATTCTTCTCTACATTAATCGATTAATTCTTGAAGATTGGAATCTGTTGGTTCAATAGCGTTAAACAATGGGTGATATGTATAGATCACATCAAGGGTATGTTTGACAAGGCGCTAGATGTTTACAATCAAAACCTGGAGAAGGCAAAGGAAGCAGGGGATATGCATATGATTGCACTGAATCTAAACCATATGGCTGAGATATATTATATCAAAGGAATGTATCACCAGGCCATAAACCTGTACAATCAAAGCCTGAATATAGCAAAAGAGTTAGGCGATCAAAAAGGGATCGGAAGGGCATTGAACAATATATCTATGGTATATGATGCAAAAGGGGATTCTGACAAGGCTCTAGATCTGTACAATCAAAGCCTGGAGATAAAAGTAAAAATAGGGGATAAAAAAGGGATTGGAAGGACCCTGAACAACATGGCAGGGATATATGAAGTAAGGGGCCAGTATGACAAGGCTCTTGATCTGTACAATCAAAGCTTGGAGAATGCAAAGGAAGTGGGCGATAAGGATGGGATTTCAAGGACCCTGAACAACATTGCTGGAATACGTTATAACAAAGGGGATTCCGATCAGGCGCTGAATCTATACAATCAAAGCCTGAATATTGCGAAAGAGTTAGGTGATCAATATGGGATGGGCCAGACCCTCAACAACATATCTGCGATATACCATAACAATGGTGAATATGGTTATGCTATTTATTATGCCATTAAGTCCTATGAACTGTTAAAGAGTCTAAATGTTCCAGAAGTTCGGAGGTCGCTTGATATAATATTGAGCATAAGGGATACGATAGGGAAAGAAGACTTTAATATACTTGAAGACAACGCCAAAAGGAAAATGGATAACCTTCTTGATTAAATGGTAATTGATGACTTTTTATTGCACCATCAAAACCATTTCAATGCTGCTATGCTGTTTGGTATATAATGCCCACTAAAACCATTTTATATAAATCAATAAACTATAACAGGAAATTGACTTACACTGTCTAGGATACAAGAGTAAACTCTTTAAATTTTTTTTGAAATAAAAAAAGTAGTTATCTGCTAATGTTGTTATTGCTAATGGCTGTATCGTTCAGGGTAAATGTGCCATTGTATAAATCACTCTGAGTGCTGTGTGCTATTACGCCACTACCGTTAAAGTTAACCGACCCTTGAGTCACATTTTTTGCAAGTGTTTTAGTGGCGAATATTTTGTTACCCCCTTCCCAAGTTTTTGTTGTGTTTATTGTAGGCTGTTTCCCGTAATGTCATCAAATGAAATGACGTCCGCAGGCTTTGATAGATTGAAAGTAACCGTACCTGTATATCTTACACCGTCACTGGCATTTTGGAATATGATAACCTGATGGGATTGGTGTCCTTTTGCATTTTGTGGGATCGATGTTTGATTTTGTTTCTGTTGTTGTTGCTATGCAAGTGTATTGTTATTCTCTATCAAAGCAATGCCCAATGCAAATGCAGCGCTCGCAACTACAGCTATGAATAAGCCATAAACCATTGCTTTTTTTGTAAAATTTGTTTTTGTATTCACGGCATTCGACAGTTATTTTGCTAATTAAAACATTTCTTTTTTAGATTTAGTCGCAACCACAAGAAAATACGATCTTTTACCCCTGTTGCAAAATGATGGGTATGTGCGGGTGTGAATACTGGTAGATCGCATTTTAGCCATTTCATTCTTTTAGAAACGCCCTATAATTTTAGCTAAACCAAAATCATACAGTTTGGCTACTTTCCATTCTTTATGGACGGGCTATTTGGGTAATTCTCTATTAAAAGAATTGGGTAAAATCAATTGTCTGTGTTTCACCTTATTCTTTTGTGTTTATACCTTTTTTGGCTATAGTGTACTTACAAATCGTTTCGGTACTATCCGTATAATGCTTTTTCCAAATAATTTTACCAAGGGTTTTCTGATGCATATGGTTTTTGATATATTCAAATCATGGTAATTGGTTTTGTTGCAGTGCCCCTTTTTTTGATTCTAGTAAAGCAGGCATATACTGTTGTGCTTATTTTGAAATTAGAATTGTATTTTTTATTTATTAAAATCAATAAAGTCTACTTATAGATACACTAGAATGGCGCGGGGAATGGGATTCGAATCCATTAGATTTGCTTGGGGATCATAATATTTAATGGTTAATTATGCAAATAGCGGCTCTGTTC
>JADDOW010000039.1 GCA_016782225.1 Nitrososphaeraceae archaeon | reverse complement strand
GTTTTACTGAGTCTATCATGGGTGATTAACACCATTGATTTTCAACTGCCACAAATTATCATGTATTAAATACCCAATATTGTTTTTAGAGTGCAATGTATTGGTATTTCAATAGTGTGTAACTTAAAATTTCGATTATGATACCTTCCAATCTAATTAGTTCAGGTTAATAATAATTTTTTATAAAATTAATAGTAATAGTATTTCCGACCATAATTGAAATCGTTATTGTATACTATCCTGTTTGGTATGGACCTGATATGTCACGGTAAAATGGATAATATATCGGAAATTTATTTCTCTTAATAGGTATTTTCAAACGCTTGAGTACGGAAATTAATGATATAATCGATTTTCTAAAAATATACTATCCTGAAAATGAAAGCATTTTAGTTGGATGCAGGGCTGAAACGCCTATTTCATACGAGTGTTGCGAATACGACATCATTGTTTTACAAAAAGAAATGGAAAAAAGCAATATCAAGAAATCAAAAAAAAATTATAACATATACAAAGTAAATGAAAAGACATTAGAAATTTATTTCTTAAACAAGGAGGAATTAATGTATAATGCAGACATTAATTTTAAAAATTATATTGATGTAACAAATTCTGTTCTCAAGAGTAATTCTGAAAATGATTTTGAGAGAAAAAGACATTATAATAAAGAAAATTTTAACACCATAACCAAAAGAAAATCATTAAAATTTGCTTTAGATTGTACGAAAGTTAACAAACTGATAATAAACGGCACACTCGATCAAAGACTATCATCCCTATACTTAAAAATGATGTCTTTTAATGTTTTGGAATTATTTATACAATTGTTTCATAACGACTCCCCAAGACCAACTCATCTGAAATACCAAGTAAATCAAATTAAAGAAAATAACCTAAGGATTAAAGAAAGCATAGACATTGTTTTAGATTATCTCCAATTAGAAAGATCCAACATTTCTACTATAACCAGAAGCGAAAAATCTTTGTTCTTTTTATTAAATCACACAAAACACCTTAATCATCACAAGCATAATCACAAAGTAAGGGAAATGCTAAGTTCCAAATTAAATTATTTTAAAAACCAATCTATGTATGTAGATGCGTTTTTATTAATCCAGGGTTTTATAAGGATGCAAAACCTTGATGCAAACTATATAAAAAACTACAACAGGCTGCTTAATCAAATTTTAGACATTCAAGTAAAAGAAAAGACTATTTTACTAAAAGAGATTGAAACTCTTTTCAATATCAACAAAAGTTTAATTAAAAATGTTTATTGAATTACTATTGCTGGTTCAAGTGGCTCCACACTTTTGGTTCTTGCTCTGAGTTTTGCTTTATACTTTAAGTTTCTTGGTTTGGTTCTAAGTCTGTATCCACAGCATGGACACCATAAACCGTCCCATTTAATGAAAATTTCACATATTTGACAACGCTTTTGACCACTCGCGTAACGTCCGGAACCCACTGGCTTTTGGGCTTTATGTCTGATACAGATACCTTTACATGTCATTTTGAAAACATAAAAATAACGGTGTCTTAGTATATAAACATTAGTAACAATGGATAATAAATATGCACTAAGAAAAAAATAATAAAAAATAAAGGTTAAGAAACAGAGACATTATTTACTTTAAACGCATCGTTCATAGTTAGATATTCATCTAATTTCATTCTTATATCGTCTTCTGTTGTATCATCCATTCCTGAAAAACCCGTTTTAAAACTGATTTTGTTCCCAGAAATATTCACATCAGAAACTTCCATATCTGCATAAACATTAGCCATTTCATTTACCCATTCTTGTGCCTCGTTCGATTCAAATCCGTCCGTATCAATATTTACAGTATACATCTTGGTCATCTTATACCACTGTTTTTTTTCTATTTAGGATATTTATAAAGTTGACGTAATGGATAATATCAACATTGATTATTTTTTTTCCTCAAAGCCCCAATGCTTCATTATTTCTTTTTCAAACTTTTTTGATTGCTCATCACTCAATGGAAATCCACAATTTTTACAGGAAGGAACAACTTTCATGCCATACAGTTTAAAGTCTACATCATAAAAATGGACTTTTGAACAATTACACATAACGTACCTTGTACTATTAGAGTTACTAATTTATTTATTTTTAATACGGTTTTAAATTACATGACATAAAAAAATAATAACATTTAAAGAGTTCTCCCGCATATTTTACACAATGCGAGTATCAAAAAGAAATTCGGAAAGGAAAATAATTGCATTTTTTCTGATATTTATTCTTGGGATGACTGCATTACAAACTAATCAATTTATCGGCAAAGCAAATGCTCAATCTGATGCATGGTATGTAGGAAACGGCGCCAAACCCGACACCTATTACACATACGAAATAAAGCGGGCAGATACTAACCAAGGTCAACCCTTTATGATGACACTTTATTTTGAAGAGTACAATGCGACTGGTAAATACTGGGAAACTCCTACATATGTAGTTGATCAAGGCAATGTATACAATGGAACATTTCATCTTAGCGAACTTGATTTAACCGCCTTGGGATCCTCCCCTATTCCACCGGAAATGGAAAAGTATAGGGGCGCCTACGCATCAACCTTGGACTGGTTATCAGCCTATGTGCCAAAACCAGGTCAATCCCTAAGCTCAGCCTCATGGGGTAAAATTGGCTCTATAGGTGGTTCAGAAATCAAGCCATCAGGTACAGCTAAAATTACTACACCAGCTGGTACTTTTGACACAAATATAATAAGATACTATAAAGGAATAAACAATAACATTTATGTAAGCAAGGATTTGCCATGGCCCGTAAAAGCCGAAACATATGCAGACGTAACGACAGGCAAACCCCCCATCCAATATGCCTTTGAGCTAAAGGCAATGGGAACAGGTCAGCCACCCATACCCGAAACACAAATAGAGGCGCCAAAGCCCCCATTAACCATTCAAACACCAAGAGGTACCTTTAATATTCAATTGTTATGGGATCCGGTCGAAATTAAAGCAGGTCAAAACACCACATTTGGCATAATTTTACTTGATGATCAAAATAACCTTGTACAGAGAGCCTCTTATGACGTAACAATAACTGATGAGAATGATGAAGTCCTGAAGACTTTTGAGAATCAACGCGCAACTGACGGAACTGGTCAATTTGTTTACAACTTTGAAACACTAGGGGTAAAACATGTTCAAATCACTGTTACAACTGTGGGAAGTGAATCATTGGATATGTTTGTAGAATCATCTACCTTTGATTTAGTGGTTACCTAACTTTCCTCCCCCCCTTCCACCAATTTTTTAATCCACAGTTTTACAAGACAAAAATTTCCTATTTTTTATTGAATTGGCGATCTGCATAAACATTCAACATTAACCAATTACAAAATTTTTCGACATCTTTATCAATCCTAACCCATAGGTGAACAGAGCCTGGAAGAATTTCTATCCGAGACCTAACTTTGTCATCAAAAACTATTTTTACCCCCTCTTTACCCTCATACATATAACCATCTGTAACCATTGCATTTTTGAACAGGTTCGCAGCCTCTTTTTTTATCTGTTCTCGTGGGATAGGAAAAACTTTTCTAAATTTATCTATAACGATACTAAGGTTCTCCTTCCCATAATCATCAGTGTTATAAATTTTATTGGAGTTAGGGAAATGAATCTCCAGTTTTACATTATGCCGTGAGCCAACAAAACTGGACAATTCATTTAGTTTACTATAAGCAAGATTTGGCTTTGTTATTGACGAGGACTTGAAAAATTCCATATTGCTGTTAATGTTGTTTGCAAGATCCGTTATTAGAGAAGTAAATTCATCCATTCCCATTTATTTTATACGTTCTATTCTACCATGTTGTTGAATTTTAATTAATAAGTTAAATAGAATAAAACAATATATGGTATCATGTTTGCCTCTGATGTTGATTCTGAAAGAGCAACAAGTATCGAGGATTACCAAAACACCTGTGCAGATTTCATTATTGATATAAGCAAAGATTATAAAGATTGGGTAGATCGGTATAAGCTCTCAGCAGATGAAGAAAATACTCGAAAGTCAACAATCGACAATGTTGTAAAAACTACTAATGATTTTATTTTCAGATTTGGAGACACCATTAAAAAAATAGACATCATAATGAATGATGGCATTAATAAAATGGCAGAGAATACAGCGGGGTACCCTTTTAAGTTTGACATTTATGCAAACAACAGCAGCAGATACATAATCCACGATAAACAATCAATAAAGATAAACCTCAAGGCAGTTCCAAGAACAGGAAGACAAATCAGAATCTGTAATTATGACAAGGATCAGGTTTTTTTAATCAGCTCAAGTAACCCTGTTGAGTTTAATTATAGCAACACATGCTTTGAATCTTCAGATTTGCTCGACGATTTTATATTGGTAAAACCGAAGAAATTTGACACAACAGATGCCATATCCATTACAATAAAAGCGGAGGAAGTTGAAAATGATGTTACAATGGAAAGCCGTGGATATACATCCTTGTTTATTATAAAATAAGGGCTGCTGCCGTCTACTAAGATCCAATCTTTAGATCAGGTGAGCAAATAGACCTCAAGCACTCCAATGCAGACAATATTGCCAAATAACTTGTCTTTGGGTTTTCTGGACTTGGCCTATTGATAATTTTGATTGTAAACTCCCCAAATTTCCATTTTACATCTATCTCATGGATATTGTTTGTTACGTCGGGATCCACCACTATCTTTACGTTAGTATGTTTAAACCCTATTCCCGCCAGACTTATTAAAGCAGACACATTGACATTAGAAGGAAATTGTTTTATTGCATCTTCTGCATTGCCCTCAAAAATAACTTGTTCGCTTAATATCTCATCTACATTTATTTTAAAATTTGTAAAAAAAGGTGCGCCTTTCAATGATTTGTTATTCTTGGTTGTTGTCAAAGTAACTGAATCTATATGGTTTTTTATGCTTCTAATTAGGTCTATCCCACCTATTGCCCCAGACGGTAGAAATACATTGCCGGATTTCATATTGATAAGGTGTATAATCTCTCTATAGAAATCATAGTCTGAAAAAACACCTATGCTCATTATCATCAAATCCTTTCCCCCCTTAAGTATATCAATCCCATAGAGTGATGCTGCAGTTATTGAGGCTGCCTCAATAACTAAATCAATTTTTTTAAATTGCGCAGATTCCATAAAATCTTTAAAATTGCTGAAAACAGTGGGTTTATGTGTTAACTTGTCAAAAACGGTTTTCAACTTGTTCTTATCGATATCTAAAATTATAGACAACGAACAATTAGGAATTTTGTTCTTGTCTATGTTTTGAGCCAATTCACTTCCAATAACGCCGCAGCCAACTATCGCTATTTCTTTATTCAATATTTACTGAAACAATAAAACTAATACTGTTTATTTATTTTTTTAACTATACGAAAAAAAGGCATTAATTATTGTATTTATATACACAACAATATCTTTTTTTGATGCCCTATTGAGCATCTTTTAGCTTTTCGTTTTTCAACATGACGTTTTCCCCCATTTGTTTTTTATAATGAATTATTTTTAGCGATAACTCCTTTGAATTGGTTGCCAGGATAGAGCAGGCAAAAATACCTGCATTTTTTGCACCATTAATGGCCATAGTTGCAACGGGCACTCCGGGTGGCATTTGAACGATAGACAGGAGAGAATCCATTCCGTTTATCGAAGACAACGATCTGATTGGAACCCCTATTACGGGTAACGGGGTCAATGAGGCAACCATGCCTGGTAGATGAGCCGATCCACCTGCTCCCGCAATTATTACCTTTATGCCCCTTACTCCGGCGTTTTGAGCAAAATCATACATGAGTGCTGGAGTTCGATGTGCCGATATAATTTTGATTTCATGTTGTACATCAAAATCATTTAGGATTTGTGATGCTTCCCTCATGATGTCAAGGTCCGAATCGCTGCCCATGATAATGCTAACAACTGGTAAACTTGCTTGTTGTTGTTTTTTTTCATCAATTAAATTAAGGGTAGAAGTTTTTTTTTCGTTGGTTGTTTTTTTGGTGCTTTTTTGGGTTATAACCACTATTCCATCTAATTGTATATATATACATATTAAACGGTATAAAATATTTTTTATTACTCAAGATTTGACTCCTTTATCTCAATAACCTGTTTAATTTTATTTGAAACTTCTATGTGATTATTGTTTTTGAGAAGGGCGGTTATATGACCCAATTTTCGATTACGATTCGTCAACCTTTTACCATAAATATGAATTTTAATGCCCTCCAAAGAAAACAGTTTGTCGATTCCGCATATTTCGTACTCTCCTTTTATATTATCCGGTCCTAGTAGATTGATCATAACTGCATTGGAAATTAGGAATGGTTTTGGCAACGGATAGTCCAATATTGCCCTAATGTGTTGTTCGAATTGGGAGATTGAGCAAGCCTCTATGGTATAATGTCCTGAATTATGGGGTCTTGGAGCTATTTCATTGATAAGAACATTATCATTTGGATCCACAAACATCTCTATTCCAAAAATCCCAGAGCCTTTCAATGACCGGATTGTCTTGATTGCAAGATCATTTGCCTTTGCTTCCACTTCTTTGGTAATTCTCGCCGGCACCATGGTTAAATACAAAATATTCTCTTTATGGATATTTTCGCAAATCGGAAACGCAGATACCTCGCCAGATGGGTTTCTTGCCACCATAATTGAAATTTCCTTTTTAAAATCAATATATTCCTCGACCATACACTGTTTGCCTTTGAAGTGTGAAAATGCTGATGTTATTTGATCCTCGTTCTTAATCAAGAAATTTCCTCGGCCATCATAAGAATCCTCACAGGCTTTTAGCATTATAGGCAATCCATACTCCAGACAAATGTTCCGCAAATGACTTTCAGAAGTTATTAAATCAAATTTGGGAACATTAATGCCATTTTCTTTTAAGAATTTTTTTTGACGGTACTTGTTCTGAATTATATGTAAAGTTGATGGCGAGGGTTGAACAGGGAAGCCATTTTTAACTAACCTATTTAGAGCGGTAGTGTTTGCAAGTTCTATTTCATATGTGATAATATCAACTTCTTTTGAGAGATCATAAATCTTTTGCTCATCTGAAAAATTGCTAACTATTACCTTATCTGCAATAACGGATGCAGGGCAATCAGGCGAAGGATCCAATACAATAACGGTCATATGCATACGTTTTGCTTCCAAGGCCAACATTTTGCCAAGTTGCCCACCGCCAACTATCCCTAGTTTAACGGGTTTGGTTATCGAAAACTTGTCTTTGAATATTGTCAATTACCCTATTTTAGGAATTTAACCAGTTAAAAATTAAAAGTTTATCCAAACAGGTATGGAAAAATTTCGCAATTCAGTCCATCATTTATTATGGATGCTATTTTACGAATATTTTTATTGCCT
>JADDOW010000021.1 GCA_016782225.1 Nitrososphaeraceae archaeon | reverse complement strand
TTAAGAGATACTTGATGGAATAATTTCAACCCTTCATTTGTTAAACAGAAACAATGCTATATTAGAGTGATCTGCAGGGCACATGCTATTAATTCTAAATAATGAATTACACCTTCAGGACAAGATAGGTTATAATGTATATCAAATAATTGAAATAGTTATAAAATAATTATCAAAAAAGGGATTTATTTCAATTGTTATATAATTTGATAAGATAAACAATAATGTTATAAATACACCCTATGTTAACTATCCTATTGACCCTCGATTTTGATGACACGGATACAGTTGGCAAACTATTGCGGCCCTTTTTATCAAGTTCGACGGGTACACTAGACATTTGCTTGGAGCCTAAAAGAGTTGGCATACTGCTAAACAATACCCTAAAGAACACGATAATGAAAATCAAAACACAAGGCACAAGGATAAGGCTTCTTACTGACATAGACATGGAAAACCTCCCACACTGCAAAGCATTATCATACATACTGGATGACGAAAGTTTCCACTGTTTAAGTGACTTGAAAAACAGTTTTGCAATAAACGAAAGCCAGTATGTTGTTATTTTTGATTCTGAAAACAACGGCTTGGGAAAGAAACCTCCACCGCTATCACCCATTAGCATCCGAGTTACATCTATTGACAATATCGAAATTGTCAATCAGCAACACAACGCATTTGATTTTCTTTGGGACAGGTCCATGTCTGCTGAAAAAGTGATCAAGATACTTGACAGGCAAAAACTTCAGGAAACTGAAGAAGAAAAAGAGTTCCTTGATGTTATTACTGACCATAATGAGGCAAGTGAAACTTTTGTGAGTCTTGCCAAATCCGTAAGGAAGGAGGCTTTGCTTTTGCTGTCAAACAACAAGGCGATGATAAGGGAACACAAGATAGGCGTGTTGCAGGAATTAGTCAACGCCTCAAACAGGGGGGCAGAGGTAAAAATAGTCTCCCCGTTGGATGCGGAAAACGCGGATATTGTTATTTGGTTGTCTAAAAACGCTCCAAACATCAAGATTTTGGATAAAGATCCCACCTCTGTTACCGTGTTTATTGTTGACAATGAGCGTTTTTTTAAGGCAGAGCTAAAACAAGAAGATGAGCAATTGTTCCCCCTGGCAATAGGTTTTGCAGTGTATTCAAATAGCAAACCAACTGTAAGTGCATTCAAATCATTTTTCAACCTGTTCTGGAAGCAGAGCAACTTAAATGAAAAACTGATTAGGGTTAATGAGGAGATAAGAAAGGCAAATGAAAGGCTAAAGAAAACAGACCAGGCTAAAGACGAATTTCTAAATATAGCTGTGCATGAATTGAGAAACCCCATACAAATCATAGCAACAAATGCAGAGCTATTGCAAAGACAACTTCTTAATAGGGGAATCATAAAAGATAAATGCACTGACAATGATGACCGCCGCTTAGGGGAGCTGCTTTTTGCGATATCAAGAAACACGGATAAGATGATTAGATTTTCAAAAGTTCTGTTGGATGTCGGAAGGATGGAGTTTGGAACATTTAGATTGAATTTGGAGGACAATGTCAACCTTGAAAACCTTGTTTTGGAACTGGTGGAAGACATGAACCAAAAATACCGCCTGAACACTGTATCTATCCTTTACAACTCAAAAGTAACCATGGAGGAGACTGTTGTCAGATGCGATAGAACCAGGATAACCCAGGTGCTGATAAATCTTCTGGACAATGCAATAAGATTTACAAAGGAAGGGGAGATTGCAGTCTCTATTGACAAAGATACAACAACACCCATGCCAAATTCCACTTCACAAATTCAACTGATAACAAGAATCAAAGACACAGGTTTTGGGATTGATGATCAGATAAAGCCGAGGCTATTTGAAAAATTTGCCAGCAAATCTACAAATGGAACAGGTTTAGGATTGTACTTGTCAAAAAACATAATTGAAGCACATGGTGGAAAGATATGGGCAGAAAACAACGAGGATGGGAAGGGTGCAACATTTTCATTTTCTCTGCCTTTGTAGATTAGTATGATGAATGTAATATTATGAGAATGGCTAGGTTGAGTTTGGTGAATTTTTTTGTAGTCAAGATAGTGAGTTGCCGCCGCCGACATCTTCATTAACCTCCATCATCTTGTCCAAGAATGCCATTTTGGCCGGAACCATCACCTTCATAAGGTATAAAGTCCAATTAGAGGCAACCAACTTTTTCAATAATGGTAAAAGTCGCAACATACATTTAATATGCATATATTACATTAAGTATGGTGACATGACTAGGTTGGTCCTAACATCTAATTATCTGAATCTCGATCATCTGCATTCTTACTCCTTTCATTCAAAAGCATCTCATCAAGCGTAGTAAATGGGTGTTTATCACCATTAGCAATATCGGCAACCATGTCATCCAGATTCACTTTTATCTTTGCGTTATAGTGGCCCTCAAAACGAAGGCACTCTCCAACATAGGGTATTGATTTGCAGTAGACCTGAAAGACGGTTCCCAAATAGTCGAACTTTAATACTCCCTTGGATGACAAGCTGATGGTCTTAGCTAGGAGATGTTTGTCCTCCAACTCCTTGATATGAATGTCTCTGTTATAATCAAAATGCTGAAGAAGCCAGTCGCCCTCTCTGGGAACCACATTCATTCTGTTGTTGGCCTCAATCTGCAACAGGGCAGATATCTTGCCGCATGATGCAATAAAGTCAAACAAGCCTGGGGCAGCATGGAATTTGAATGGTTTGTGGGTACACTCTATTGTAATGTTCACAGTTCCATTTGGTGATATGGTAAAGGTGACACTTCTTATCATATCCAGCCTAAAGCTTTGCACCTTTTGCCTGTTGAGTGCACTTGGAATCGGCCACCCTAACAATTCATAGTCTTCCCTATAGTTTAGAAAAGTCTCCAAATGGATGATATGGTAACTGTCTTCAATGTTTGAAAGCCTATTGGCAATGAGTAAAGCAATGTCGTTGGGAAATATCTCTTCTTTTTCCTTGTCATAGGCCTTGGCCTCCACTAAATGTATGCAGTTAGGCAGAGCATATTGTTTCATATGGCCTGTCCTTTTGTCAAGCACAGTTAAATATCCTGATTTTCTTAGGCCTCTCAATAAGTTTTCTGCATGGTCTGTTCTAAAACCCCTTTTCTCTAGGTTCTTGACAGTCATTCCCGTGCCTTTCCCAAGGTTCAGGGGAGCCAGTAAGCAATAGTACGTTTCTTTGCTGTGGAAGTTTTTTCTTCCCTAAACTGGATTCCAGATCCCTAACGAGGTCTTCTGGGTTTGTTCTTTTTTCTTTTGACGGGTTGTGTTCACCATTAACACCCGCGCCGCCGTCTGCATTAGGGCGGCGGTCATGAAATGCTTTGTACATCCCCTCGACCTTTTCTGCCATATCTTCTTGATTATCAGAGACTGTTTCTGTAGTTTCTGTAGTGTTAATCTTCTCATGATCATCTTTTGCGGGTTGGAAACCTAAATTTCCGGTTGTAAAGTCCTTTAGGTATTCATCATATTGAGAGATGCAATTTCATGTGGCCGTGCATCAAGGTCCAAAAGCAGTGCTAATGCTGCCTTGTTTCTTTTAAACTGTTCATACTTGATTATAATTCGCAGTTCATCTTTTCCCATATTTCTGATTCAAAGTAAGGACTATTTCTTTTGCTCTTCTTTTCCTTTATCTTGACACAAGAGGGCGTTGTCCAGTCGGACGTTTTTATTGGTTCTAAATCTTTATCATTCCGTTGACTTTCGTTGTGTACCACCTGATGAAATACTTTATTTGTTGCAGATAGTCATTCCATGTTCTCATCCATTTTCCATCAGGGTCTGTTTCCTTGCTTTTTATCTTTATGTTGAGAAATGCGAGTATATCCTCCTTTCTGGATAGTTGATAGAAATCTTTTGAAGGGCCTAGAAACTTGGCAAGTTAATCAGTGCTTTGACATTCTGGTTTTGATAACTTTCAGGGTATTGTTTGATTTAAGATAGCTGTAGAATTCAAAGATTAGTTTGGAGTTTATGGGACTTTCCAGTGTTTCTAGATTTTTGATGGTGGTGGACAGTTTTACAGGCATTTGTCTTGTTCCCCCTTGGCATCATAGATAACGAAATCCATTGCTAATTGACATACATAATATATAAAATCAGATATGTAGACTCGTATAGTTAACGGGTTCGGTGGAAACCATGAGGATTTCCATATGAGTCGGGTTATCAAATATAACAAATTCTTGGTTTGGAATAAATATTCAAAAAACCTAACTGATATTTGATTATTGTTATGGCTAATGTTTTAAAATCCGGTGATGATACAAAGTGTAAGGCCTAAAGAATTGGCTTTACTGGTGATACCGTATCTCCCCACTATGTGCTTCAATAATGCTTTTAGCAATATACAATCCAAGACCTATTCCGCCATACCAGCCAGGATTAAATTTTGTAAATAGTTTTGATGCTATTTCTGCTTCTATACCCTTTCCGTCATCACAAATACGGATAACAGATACTTCTTCCCTTTTTCCTTGATTTTAATTATGTTGTCCTTTTTTTCCAACTTTTCTAGACTTACACCAATAAACTTTGCTGTAAAGTTAGATGAGGCAAACGAAAAAAGGGTTGGCACATCAAACAGGTGTTCCATTGGCTGTTGGCTAGAGAATTTCTATTCTAGAGGAGGCATTGAGATCAAAACCCATTGGTAAGTCCACTTTCGCCTTTATTGTCCAATAAAGTTCAGAATATCTTCCAACATAACTTTTGGGTGCTGTTTTGGGGTATACGAATCTCAAAAGGCAAAGATTTGTTATATTCCAATTGGGTAATGTTATGGGCGTGCTCATCAACAGTGTTGGTTTTATTTTGACCCGATGCCGTGGCGTACTCTGTTGCGGTTAGTAAAATCTGCATGCTTCGTATATTTGCACCATCATTATCACTTTGTAAAATAACCTTGTCGTTCAAGTTATCGCCTGCATTGTATTCTGATTCTGCAACCTCTAGCATAATCTCCAGGCCTTTGCTGTTTTGGTCTGATATGACTATGGACTAGGGGGAGACATTTCCTGACCGAGTACCTGTCCCCATAACACCAAAGGAGATTGATTCGTTTAAGTCTCCTCTTAGTTTTTTGTCAATTGTGGCTTTTACTGTGTATCTTATCCATGCGTTCTTGCCACTGTATGACTCCAAGGCATTGCTTGAGATTACAAATTCAAAAGGTATCTCGTGCTTGCAATTGATTATGGTTATTCCGTCATCTGACTTTTTGGCAAAAGGCTCATTGCCTGACACATATTCAAAAAGGTCTTGCTTAAAAAATGTGTCTGAGTTAGTATACGTTTGCTTTCTCTCTGTTGATCTTGAGTATGTATGAGTTATCACTGCCGTAGTGATCGGTGTATCTTACAACTATCATGGTTTCCTCTTTTCCTTCGGCAACAAAGCGAAAGGCTCTTGCCTTGCTATCTTTGTTTGTTGACACCAGTAGTTTGCCTCTAACGGTTTCCCCTAAGTGTGGGAATGAGCGCGGCAATACTAAAAAGACGCAGCAACAGACAAAATGCAACTTTTAACATAGAGGTAAGCTCAATTGATGAGTGTATTTCCAAAGCAAAAAGATCCGGGGCAAACGTTGTTGTGGACAGGCATGAAATTCCGTAGGGGTTCTATGCGCTATTGGAAGACCCACAAGGCAATGTAATAGGAATTTGGGAGTGGAATCAATAATCTTTCTTTTGGTTGTTTAACCGCCTGTTCTTTTGGACTCGACTATATCCATTAGATGCAGTAATATAGACACTCCCTAAATAAGTCATGACGATCTGGAAAGACGTTTTTATTACGTAAAACTTCTCTATTGAAGATATAAGTGCACTATAGAAAGATTGTGGAAACATGTATTTATTCATCTGAACTAGTCAAAATGAAGAATTTTTATATCAACACTTTGGGATTGGAATTTGTTTCTGAAGAAAAGGACAGACATGTGTTTCTTAAAGCGGGTCAAAGCATGCTTTTGATTTTCAATCCAAACAAAACACTTGTTACTACTGATATCGATAACGGAAGTAATACTACCCATCTTCCTATTCATGGTGCTTTTGCTCCACCATCCATTATACACTTTGCTTTAGAGATCGAAAAACAAAACTATGATAATGCCAAACACATGTTAAATGAAAAGGACATAAAAATTGAAAAAGAAGTTACTTGGGAGAGGGGTACGAATTCCATGTACTTTCGAGATCCAGTGGGAAACCTTGTTGAGATCATTACTCACGGTTCTTGGCCAATAGATAATGTTTGAGGGCATACCTCATACACCTCAAATCCACTCCTTAAGTAAATTATACAGACATCTTCTGTTACAACACCATTTTTTACTAGGACTGAAGTAGTTGTGGACTACATATTACATTGGAGAAATTAATATCTTAGGGCTCAAGGACGTATCGTGATGACATGGTTTCTTGCACCATGGGCAATTCCTTCTATCGGCATTAATACAACCACATATATGATGTGCAAGAGAGCCTTTTGAAGCCGTTGTAGATTCTCTAATACCAGTACAAGACGAACATATAGTGTTATAAGTTCCAGATGATACTGTATCGCCACAAATTTCACATGTTTTCATTTCTCCAATTCTATATCAATATTATTGATAAACTCTTTGTCATGATCAATGATCATAAGAATTTATTACTAATCAGATCATTAAGAAAACCTTTGACTTTTAATTCTAAAAACATTATTATAGATAAGCTCGTTATTAAAATAGGTAGCGGGTTCGGTGGGATTCGTTGTGCTAGCACTCGTTTAATAGAATTCCATAATTATAGAACAACAGCCAATCTTTAAAGTTTTCTATAACTAGCATTCGCAGAACAGGCTTGTGAATATTTTTCATTGATCTAAAATCAGCGTATGGTTGCCATACGGCCGCCTCTAATCCTTAATATCAATAATCCTACTTTCACTCATTCAAAGCATCATGCACTAACTTAATCAAAAATTCTTTTTGTTGGCAGACTGGGTTGTATTATTTCATTCTGTTAGTTCGCAATAACCAAAGTTACGGCAATCCATCTATCTAATAGGGTTATTATAAAATACATTAACCTGTTAGCCACTTGTGTTTGATTGGTCGGTTGCCATCATATCAGGGATGCCATAGATGTTAAGGTTTTTGTATTGTTATTCTATTTTCAATTGATTCGCATATGTTTGAACTATAGTCTGCATTGTCTTTACAGAAACAACAGTACGAAAATCCCTGACATCCCTGACATCTATGACGGACTAATTTCGAGTATTGGCATTCGGCGGCCTTGTGGCCGCCGCTAAACACCGTGAAGCGATTA
>JADDOW010000078.1:34569-63996 GCA_016782225.1 Nitrososphaeraceae archaeon | reverse complement strand
ATGATTGCATTTATGTTGAACTAGACAATGTGTCTCTCCGCTATTTACTATTTATATCTGGATGAAATATGCTCAAAAGCTTCTCCACGTCTTTGTCAGTCCATGCCTGAGTCTCTCTATTTACAATTTACTTAATTTGAAACTCCACTAGGGCGGCAAGGTCATAGTACTTACATAAATGCTTTTTATTTGTATGTGTAAAGGGATTAGCATATTTAACACCTTATGGCAAAAATGGGTATATTTGTTAATGGCACATGTGCCACCGAAAGTTTAAGAATTTTCCTTTATAGTATCTATTAGTGATTATATTATAAATATAAACATTCGATTAAACGCAAATACAACGCAATGCAGTATGTATGTCCTATGAACAGAATGTCGTCGCAGCATAAATGGTTAGGGTTTTATGCTGTTAATGATATTGTATTAATCTGCACTCTCATTGTATGGGGTTTATAACACCTCTGCCCAGAATTTTGCCTTCTTTTAACATTGTCAGTGCATCTGTTGCTTGGTCAAGTTTAAATCGATTTGAAACAAGTGGTTTGATTATTTCTCTTTTTGCCAGTGAAACCAACTCTGTCAAATCGTTTAGAGTTCCAGTATACGACCCAATTAACCTGTATGCTCTTGTTGGCATACTTACTAAACTCAGTTTAAGTTCGCCTCCAAATAACCCCACTAATACTACTTTTGCTCTTCTTCTAAGAAATTGCATATCAGCTTCTACTGTTTTTGATGCATTTACAAAGTCTATTACTGCATCAGCTCCTAGATTGTTGGTTAACTCCATAACAGCTTTTACAGGATCTTCATTTTTCGAGTTGACCACATCATCAACGCCACCGTCTTGTTTTGCAGTTTTTAGTTTATTGTCATCTAAATCCATAGCAATTATTCTGGCCCCAGTAACTGCTTTTGCTAGTTGCATAGCCATTAAACCCAAACCTCCTGCACCAACAATGACAACGTTGTTATCTGGTTTTAGATTGGCGTTTTTTACTGCTCCATATGCTGTAAGGGCCGAACATGACAATGTAGCTGCTGCATTCATATCCAAATCGTCTCCTATCTTTACAAGATACTTGTAGCTAGGCACCAGCACATATTCTGAATAACCGCCGTCTACATATACACCTAATGATCTAGGTTTGTCGCATAGGTTTTCCTCGCCAATTCTACATGCAGGGCACGATCCCTCTCCTATCCAAGGATATACGAGAACTTTTTCACTTTTTTTAATTCCTTCTGCCTGTTCGCCAAGACTTTCAATTGTGCCTGCTATTTCATGACCTGGGGTCAATGGATATTTTACTCCTCGGTCAGTTGTTTTTAATATTTGTCCACCTAGACCCTCATATCCTCCATCCCATAAGTGAATGTCACTATGACAAACACCTGACGAATGAACTTTAACAAGAACCTGGGAGCCCTTGGGTTTTGGAGTTTCACTTTGCTGTATTTCTAAATATTCCTTTGGTTTGATAATTCTTGCAGATTTCATGTCCATATTAAATTAGTTATTGCATATAAAAAAGGTGATGTGGATATGTTGTATTTACAAGAAGGCAATACATTTCTATGATTACCGTGTTTCTTGACAGCATTGCATGGATGACTCAATCGTTTTATACATGATAACACATTTTTGTACTGCCTTAAATTGTTAACATATAAAGGGCAATTTGCAATTAAATTCTTTTATTGTTATTGTTGTTATTTTATTGAGGTTATGATTATAATTACCATTTTAACTTAAAAAATCAGGCCAAGTTCCATACCTACAAGGGATATAATGGTTTTTAATCCCTTTAAAAGGTTATACTTATATAATATGTTAACTAATAATAAACATGTCAATAAAAACTGATAGTCAAGCAAATAATGCTTCAAGTAATACCGAATTTTCCTATAATGGCACAAATAACAAAGTAGCCAAATCACTTGATGAAGCCAAGGACAAAATCTACAGGCCAATAGACGAGTCAAGAAACCAAATCCCACGTTATGCCAACATTCTTAACAGTTACCAAGAGCAGTCACTGCGAACAGCAAAAGAGATATCGGAAGAGTATATTGAGTCTCATAAAGCAGTGATTAACTCACTTCAGTCAGCATGGGGACCATACAGTGAAACCTTTAATGGCCTTTTCGCAAGCTTTGCGTTTCCAGACTCCATGACAAAGGCATACACCAAGTTTGTCGGCAACTTTGCAGACAATGCGGTTTCAGCATTAAGACTAACAAACTGCTTTGTCTTCTCAAACCTTGACTCAATGAAATCAACACTACAGCAGGCAAAAGACAATTCTAAACGCATGTCAAATCTGGTTGTTAACACAGCAAAAACCTTTGAACATAACTCGAGAGAGTTAGCCGCATCAATTGAAGAATCTGTTGCAAACTACAACAATAACAACCTGGATAACAACAAAGAAGATACCGGTAATATGAATATCACAACAACAAAAACAACAAAGCAGTAGAAGAAAAAATATATTGTTTACATTTATTTTCGTTACACAAGAGAATAAAAAACAATTTCAAAAGGAATGTTTTATTTGTGATTTGTAACACCGTATCCATTCCGAAATTACCTTTAAAAAATCTGGAAACCACAAACAATAGAATATTAAAATTTTTAGATCTATAAATTATATCTGAAAAAAGAATTATCAAATAGAAATAATGCATTATTTCTATTTGCTTTTTTCTTTACCTTTATTGTTTCTTTTATTTTGTATGGATTGGTTTGCCTTGATTTCACCTTCCTTGATCGACTCTTTAATTGTTTTAGGCGAAAAATCCGCATTTTCGTAGATATGGGGAAATGGCTCATCTCGCGTTATATAGTAAATCTCTTTTATTTCTGCACCGTGCTCTTGTTTGTATTTTTTATACTTTCTGCGTATTCTTTTTATTTGTTTTTCTTGTATTTGTAAATTGTCAAAATTCTTTTCCACTATTTGATAAAGTTCTTCAATGTACTCTAGATACCTTGTAATTACTTTTGACATTGTTATGTTGTTTTCCGTTTTATCTGAAAATATGATGTCCCTTGCTCTATGATGAACTTCTGGTAAATTCTTTGGAAGGCTGTCTATATTTTTTGGATAGTTCTCTATTATGAATATTCTTTTATCATTTATTGGTGATGCGTCTAAAACCTCCCTCAATGGAGTGTTACTCAGTAAACCTCCATCCCATGCATACACTCCTTCTTCTACCTCTATCCAAGGAAAGTTATACAATGGATAAGCAGAAGTTGCAAGTATGTGCTTAGGACCTATTTGTTGCTTAAAACTATCAAATGTCAAAGATTGTGCGTTTAAAACATTCACTGCAGTTAGGATTAGACGAGTGTTTTGGTTTCCGCCTGGTTTTAATTTGTCGTAGTCAATGTATCTTTCTAAAGTTTTTACTAATGGTGAATGGTCATACATATATGTCCATCTTTGTGGTATAAAGTATTCTGGGTCCTTTAAAGCAAATTCTGTTGACCATCTGGGTTTAAACATTTTTTCATTCCCAAAAATTGCAGAGCTGTAAAATGATTTTATTTGCTTTATTTTCACATCCTGCTCATTTCTAGTATTGAAATAACTTGCTGTTGGTTCTAGTTTGGGTGAGATATAAGGAAAAAGGTAACTATGTAGTTGTTGCCCTATGAGTTTGGGCCAATAAGAGTACATGGGGGGTTTGTCTAAATCTACATAACTTTCAGATAACTCCAGCCAAAAGTTCTCTAAAAGTTCTTTTGTATGCTCCTTATTTTTGCTTCCGGCTATAATTGCAGCGTTTATGCCGCCAATAGATGTCCCTGCAACAATATCCAAGTGTATATTGTTTCTTACAACCGCCTTGTATACTCCACATCCAAAAGCACCCAAAGAACCACCGCCTTGGAGTATCAATACGTTTTCAATTATATTGTCGTCGCTATGCTGTATCATATATGTATTTTATAAATCAACTTGAATCTTATAAATACACAAATTACAAATCCAGTCCATCCCTTTAGACCAAATTGGCATTGTTAAGGGACTGATTGTTCTGGTAATTCTAACCTGTGGATGCGAACATATAGCCATGAGTGTTGGGAATTTGTTATTGATGATGATTTAAAGCATATTCGTGATGTGGTTACTATATGGTGATTGTTCAATAAAGGAATCAGAACGTCATTACGGTTAGTTGTTAAAGAAACAGCATAATAACATATATTGTGATTTACACTGCATTATGTTATACTTATTAATAGGTGTCAAAGCTTGTCGTCATTACCTGATATGGGGCCGGTTTGTGTTTATCTTCTATAACCTTGCTTGATTAGTTAATACCCATTCATATGTATTTCATCATAAATATGCACTGACATTGTCCCAAATCCATTATCATTGAAAATAAATCTAAATATTATGCAGACTATATGATATATATAAAATGTATGTCAAATCCGCAATTGTTGTTGGTGTGTTTATTATGTTTTCTATGACACTGGCAGTAACATTAAACCTTGCAGAACAATCGTCTAATGCCCAATCAAATATCCTGAAAACCTACAACGATACACAGGGGAGATTTGTGGTTCAATACCCCTCGACATGGGAAATAGCTCCCAAAAACTCTAGCTTTCCGTATTATGGACCTACTACCGCCATTGTCTTCAAGCCGGTGGATGAGACAGCTAGTCCTTTGGAGAACACTCTGTTTAGCATTTCACCTATGGATGTAAGTCGTTATAGTTTGGATAGGTTGGTTTCGAGTCAGATTGCATTATTGCAAGACCCATCCTCAATGTATGGAAATTTGGATGTTGAGATACTTGAAAACAATGCAACAACTGTCGATGGTTTGCCCGCAAAAGAACTATCATATGTGATTCATGGGATTGGGTCATTTGAGATTCAAACCTATGTGATCGAAAACGACAGAATATACCAATTAACATTTCAGACGCCAGAATCAAAAGTTCCATCTACTTTGCCAGCAGTGCAGCAAATGATTAAAACATTAAATTTCAATTCCTGATTTTATTTGAAATCTTTATACCTATACTCAACTCAATCTCGATACTTGTTTTTTGTTCTTATGCTATAGGGGAACCCATCACCTACCTCTTCAGGATTCATAAAATTAACAAGTTAAAACCTAATCACTGCACATTCTATTGCCTGGTTAATCTGTATTGGTTGTTGCATCTACCAATCAAAATATGAAAGACAGTGATTCATATATTTGACCTTTTATAGGGGTAGTCTAAACGAAAAAGTTGCGCCTGTATTATTTGGATTGTTCTCTGCCCATATTTTTCCGCCATGTGCATTAACTATGTTTTTTGAGATATAAAGACCCAGGCCCATACCATGAAATGATTTGGTATTAAACTTTCTAAACAGTTTTTGCAGTATTTCTTTATCTATGCCCATGCCAGTGTCTTTCACACTAAACCCCCACTACTTCTTTATCTTCTTTATTGCCATTATTGATTTCCCTACTTTTTACAAACACTGAAATAGTTCCTCCTTCTTTATGGGTAAACTTGACAGAGTTATTAATTAAATTTGAGATTACGTGACTTAAACCATTTCTATCTGCATGTATAGTCAAATTATCGTTGTCCAGCGCATATTCAAATCTTATGTTTTTAGAGCCTGTATTATTTTCATAACTATTGATAATCTCGAGTATTAAATCCTTGATTTTGAAATATTCCTTATTTAGGTTAAGCGAATTGTTCTCAATTTTGGACGCTTCTAAAATATCTTCGGATAAATTTTTTAATCTATGCGCATTTCTACTTATAACCTCAAGCAATTCCTTGTGTCTGTCGTCTTTTATCTCTTTTTTGACTAGTTCGGTAATGCCAAGTATTGGCTGTATGGGTGTTCTTAACTCATGAGCCGCAGTGTTGATAAACTCCCTTTGCATCCTGTCATGGGTTTGTAGTTGTTCCAACAACTCTGTTTGTTTCCAGAGGTTCTCAAAAATGGATACGTAGGATAACGCTGCAGATTTGCCTTCAATATATATTGCCAAACCAAGAGTTTGTAGAAAATTATCTTTGGTATCATCCTTTATTTCAAAAATCATTGTTTTTTCTCTATCGATAATGGTAATTCCTATCACCATTTGCAAAGAAAATTGTAAACTTCTAAATTCTATGTGTTGATAGTTTGGCTTTATTGAATTTACTTTATCCTGTTTATTGGAACCTGATGGAATTAGAACTTTTACCCTAACCCCTGTATGCGCTATTTGATTTAATAGATTAAAACCTCCTGTTTTTTTCTGTACGTAAAAATCCATATTCAGATGATAATATTACCAATATCTCTTTTTTGGCTGATTTGTTTAATTCTGATACAAATTTAATTGATTTTTTTGGGTTTAGTATTATCTTGACATTAATGTATCGCCCTTCTTCAATGTCCTTAATTCTATCCTTTGCATCAATTCCTGTTTTCCAAAGTTCTTTGAATATATCGCTATAATGATTAAGATATAGTGAATCATTACTTGTCAAAAGACTAGAAACTTTTATTCCTTTTTCCATCTTCTCAATGGTGGAATTTAACATCTTGTCACTTAGTGCAAAACTCAAAAGTGGTTCACTGTTTGCATGATGTATCTTTACTCCTTCTTTCAAAAAAAATTTGACCAGTTCAATATCTTTCTTATTGTTGATTGATACAACCCATATGATACCTTTGTGCTTTTTATTTCTATATCTTTTTAGTACATCTTTATACGCCTCAAAGAATCTGTTGTAGATTAATTGCATTCTCCCTATTGTAGAACAAATACTCATTTCATTGGAGTTTTATCTAACTCTATGATTTTTTTGGATATTTCCTTATCGTCTTCTAATATTCCTGTTTTTATTGGCTCTGTCCCTTCCTCGATTTCTATAATTTTTAGTTCTGCAGGTATTGCTATGCTCCATAAATTCTCAAAGAAATATTTATGCTGCTCAATTATTGCCTTGGCATTGCTATAAATAGTGAGTCACAGGTTTTGCTTCTCCTTCTAATTCTGCAGTGGCAACATACTCTGTCTCACTTACTGCCATATTGCCTTTAACTGCTGGAGTGTGTCTAAGTTCGACATACTGCATTAGCTCTTTGCAGAAATCGATGTTGTCTTTTGTAATTTCTGTAATGAATCTAATTTTAACACCTCGTCTTTTGAAATCGATATATCCATTTTTCATTTGTTTGACACCCATTGAAAAAGATGGAAAAAGGTAGTTGCCACAAACATCTGCATTATTTTTAACATTGTACATGGTACGGGTAATTCCGTCCATAGCTGCCTCTTCTCCATATCGAATCTCTTTTTTCTTTTGACTTTAGTTGTTTTGATGAAAATATTAATGGGAGTTTATCAACACCTAATGATGAATCCAAATGATCCGATGATGATGATAGTGTTTGAGAATCATTTTCATTTTCATTATCATGGCTATCATTCGACAAGATTTTAAATACATCTGATATAATTAATCAGATTAAAAAACTTTCAAGATGACTTTGGCATTGTAAATTATAAAAAAACAAAAAATATTTTCGAGATGAATCCACTAAAAAACTGTTCTAAAATGATTTTTTGTATAATTTCTAAATGTGTTTGTCATAAAGTCAATTAGTTTTTTTCCCTCTAACAATATTTTATATATCAATATAGTTTGATAAAACTATAAAGGTTATGACAATAGCCTTATTGTTGCTTCCTATACTAGTTAAGAACAAAATTAATTAGTTATGCTATCTATATGAAAATAAATTAATGGGTTTGAGTGCAAGAGGCGACATCATTGCCATACAGGAGCCATTCGCACTAGTGATTTGTGAAAAACCTGCTGCTGCACAAAAAATAGCACAGGCTCTAGGGACCTCTAGTTTAAAAAAAATGTCAACATATGAGATGGGTGATAACAAAACAACAACAACAACAAGGTTATCATCGCCTTTTTTCTATGCAACCGATAAAAAAGGTCAACACTTTATTATATGTTATGCATTGGGTCATTTGTATGGGTTAGTTGATGCAGGGGGGAATCGCAGTCTATATCCTGTATTCAATATAAAATGGATGCCAATTTCAAAAAAAAACAGCGGAACCAATTTTAACGCATTATCAGAAAAAATAATAAAAACAATATCCACTCTGTCCAAAAAAGCTTCAATATTCATTCATGCCTGTGATTATGACCAAGAAGGTGAGGTAATCGGATACAACATTTTAGAATATGCGTGCAATAAAAAATATGAAAAGTCATTGAGGGCAAAGTTTTCAACCCTCACAGACGATGAAATAAGGTACTCATTTGATAACTTGCTAAAACCTATTGCACGCTTAGCTGATGCAGGTAAATCTCGTCATATGATTGATTTTATTTATGGAGTTAACCTTTCTAGGGCCCTTACACAGTCTCTAAAGAAAAGTAACGATGATAAAATATACCACAACTTAACAATCGGTAGGGTGCAGGGTCCAACTCTTGCTTTCGTAGTCGATAAAGAGCTTGAGATAAGAAGCCATATTCCCGTGCCGTATTGGACGATAACGGGCAAATTTGAAAAGCATGGACATATGATTGATGCATATCATTATCCGCAAAAACTAGACTCATTATCTAAAGCTACTCTGGTAGTTGATGCTTGCAAAAACCAAGACGGTGTGGTTACTGAAATTAAAGTTCAAAAGATTACGCTTAGACCCCCTTATCCTTTCAATATAGGTGATCTCCAGAAGGAAGCATATAGAATATTCAAATTCTCTCCAAGTTATACTCTATCTATTGCTGAGAAACTGTATCTCTCTGCAATGATTTCTTATCCGAGAACTTCTAGCCAAAAGCTTCCGATCTCTATTAATTATACCAAAATTATTTCTGATCTTTCAAGGATTGATTTTCCTTCTTACATTACCGGTAATAGTAACGGAAATGGCGATAATAATAATTCTTATGGAGATATGGCTAAGAGACTACTGTCAAAAGAACATCTTTCTGCAAATGAGGGTAGCAAAAGTGATCCTGCACACCCAGCAATTTATCCAACAGGGCAAAGACCAAAGGGTAAACTTGAAGATGTGGAGTTTAAATTGTTTGATTTGATAGCAAAAAGATTTTTTTCCACTTTTGGAGAGCAATCTATAATCCAACAAACGATAATTGTCATTTTGGTTAAAGGTAGTTATATTTTCAAAGCTGAAGGAAAGAACGTATTGTATGAGGGATGGATGTATTTTTACAAACCATATGCTAATACCTCTAATCTTGAAATGCCATATATTCTATCAATGCTGCATAAGGGGGACACATTGAAGAATGTTGATGTAATCCTAACAGAAAAGATAACCCAGCCTCCAGCAAGATTCAATCCATCTAGTCTACTTGATAAGATGGAAAAAGAAAAAATCGGCACTAAAGCCACGAGATCCGAGATTATTAATACGCTTTTTAAAAGAAATTACATAACTAATAGTGTTGCCCCTCCTAAGGAAAAAAAAATAAATGACTTAATATTGAGCGCTGGAATTAAGCCAACAGATCTTGGATTTGAGGTAATACAGTCTATGCGTAAATACATACCAAAAATAGTCTCCGTAGATCTTACTAGATCTATGGAGGAACAGTTAGATAAGATTGAATCAGGAGAAACCAAAAGCGAGTTTGTCCTAAATCATGCAAAAAATAAATTAAAAGAGGCAATGGTTATTCTCAAGGAAAACCAAAAGGAAATAGGCACACAAATAACAAGTGCGGTAGAAACAACCAATGCGGTAGTAACAGTTAAGAATAAGCCACCGGTTACACTAGGCACCTGCCCTTCCTGTAAGAGAGGAAACCTAATTGTTAAAAAATCAAACAAAACAAAAAAAAGATTTGCTGGATGCTCTCTGTACTCATCTGATAACTGCTCTGCAATTGCCCCACTACCACAAAAAGGAACAATACAAAGCACTGCTAAAACCTGTACCATGTGTAGATGGCCAATCGTCCAGTCAAAATATTCTCACCATGAAAAATATCCGTGGCAATTTTGCATAAATATGCGATGCCCATCAAAAGCCAATAATAAAAATAATTCTAAAGATGCATTTTCAAAACAATATTAACCGTCTTATTTTCAGTAAGATGAAGTCTCTTTAGTCTAAAGAGAATAATGAAACCTGTACTAAATGGACTTTTAGTGTTGGATTTCTATATCTAATCACTCTGTATCCTCTAAATGTAAAATTACACTTTTTCTTTGAATCCTGAGATGCGGGATTGTAGGGATCTATTCTTTATTTCAGAGTATTTCCAGCCTTTTTTTAAAGTCTTAGACAAGAAAATGCATGTTTTTACCCATATGATTTCTTTCAGTATTATTTATAATTGAAGGGGACTTTTTTGTAAAAAATAAATGGAGTTATAACAAGGCATTTAGTTTTAATCTGCTTAATCAATCATTCTACCCTGGATGGAATGGTAATTTGATTATTCTTTTGCCTTGTATTTTGCATATATGTTATATTCTAACCGGCAAGGGTATTCACAACAGAGAGATAGGGGTGAAATATGTTTAAGTGAATGGATTCAAACAAGAATGGTGAATTTGTCTTTTTTTTGTCATGCTTTACAAGTAAATGGGAAATGTATGAATGGGTGTTTAATGTGCATATTAAACGGGTACTTATTCCAAAGATAATTCTTTTAGCGTGATGAATATAGACAATGTAATCTATCTGATACGGCTTAATCTCAACTAGCTGACCCTTTCTAATTTCTGTCCCAAAAGAACATCAGAGTATGCAAATTTGTTATTTAATATTGCATCTGTATACTTTGAAAAAACAGAGCCATCAATACAGGAGCCATGCATGGGAAATATCATATTCGGAGATAAACTTTCAAGCCTTTTAGATGTTTGTCTTTGGCCCTTCACTTGCAAATATTCCGGCACCTCTATAGAGAGCAAGCATCTTGTCTGATAGGTCTTCTTCAATAACAGATTTATTATTGCCCGGCTGAATAAACAAGTCGGAAGGGAAAAGTGACTTTGTTGTTTCCTCAAAAATCATCATACTGTCCCAATGATGGATATGAGGAGTCATGATGAATTTGAAGATCCTTTTGCCTGTTTTTAGATTTTCATTATCCCAAAATGAAATATGGTCAACAGGAATATTGTACCACCCTGTTAAATTTAATTTAGAGCTTAAATCACTGCATACCAATCTGGCATTAGCCGAGTCAAGAAAGGCCATTCCTCCCCATTCATCGCTTTCAAAGTGTAAGAATGCAACATAGGTTAATTTTTGCAATGGAATAACCTCTTTCACTTTTTCCTCTATTTTCTTGTACATTCCAAAGGGACCAGTGTGAATAAGCGTAGGTTGCTCATCATCAATTAAAAATTGGTTGAAAGTGATGCCGAATGCATCGTCAAATCCTGATATTCTATAAATTCCGTTACTTATTTCGGAAATTTCGACATCTCCATGTACTGAAAATTTGTTTTTTCCAATTTCTCTCATAATTTATTTGTTTTTTCTTCTTTTAATTAAACAAATCGACATTACTTGTAATGCATTTTAAATTGTCTCTTGCTCATACCGATATGTTATATCAGATCCTACCGGTTCTGATCATCCTTCTTCCCTAACCCATTATATTAGTAAATGACAATTCAAATTTAATAATATGTGTTATAGTTAAAAAATAGTTTGAAAATAATGTGCAACTGTTAATTTAGTGAACTGGATGTATAACATGTTTAGTTAAAATTGATGTTGTATTTTTTTTATATGATAAATTGATAAATATCATGAAATATTAGCTAGTACGAACATATTTGGTAAAATGGAGTTATATTGTTACTTGTAATAAATGTGGATATATATCCACAGAAAAGATGTCTGAAGCAAAAGCAAAAGATCTTTTGCATGCCCATGTAGGCGGTCAACAGAACTGTACTACTGGACACATCAAACTGATGAAAGTACGGGCTTAGGCTACTTTCATATGTCCTATGCTTTTATATAGTATCCTCACACATTCAGAATATGTTCTGTATTTGAATTTAACTTCTTGTACATCTTTATCTTCGCTTAATTGTTCTTTGGATGTATCAATTTGATATTTTCTACCAATATCGTCTAATATTGTATTTATGGTAGAGTTATTGTATGATTCAACGATTAGGCGGTTCATAATATCCTATAGATGTTCTAGTATTTATTTAACTACCTTTATTTTTATGCATCTTACAAAAATAAGATTCCCACTTCTATATTTCGGTATATATCTTTTGCTCTTAGACAAAATTGACGTGAAAATTTTTTATGTATCAATTTAACTTTTTAGTGTTATTTTTATTGTTTTCACTCTGTTTTGAGAAATTTGTTGATTGATAGGACGTTATATAAATTTGCCCTGTATATCACCAAAAAATATTCTTATCTATATCAAGTTATTCACGCTTTTCCAAGATGGGCATAACGTCCTATCTATTGTTGCTAAAAATGAATGTTGAAATTAAGTTTTGGCGTTTTTGTTTTTGTTTTTGTTTTTCTAAATAAAGTTATTTATGTCTATATCTTCTATACCTGGGATTTTTGCTATTTCAAATCTCTCTTTATCTTTTAACAAAGATATGGTTGCATCTATGCCTAATTTTGTGGTCAACAGGTTGTTTTGATCACTGGATGGATCTAAACTAGATCCCTTTACATTGGTTATTATCAAAATATCTCTATCGGCTTGTGCCCTGGTTGAAACAGCGTACTCTACCTGTACGGGATCTTCTGGATTTATGTCATCATCAACAACTATTGCCGTTTTCAAAGACGGATGGGCAGAAAATGCGGTAAGAATCGCATTTTTGGGCTCTCCTTCTAATCTTTTTTTAATTTGAATTACTGCATTAAGCCAATTGCTTCCACCATCTGTCAGATGGACCAATTTTGTTGTGGGAACAGTATTTTTCACATAGCCGTATATCTTTGATTCAATAGGCAGTCCCATCAGTAGCCTATGCTCTGTATACCCGGGCAAAATGTCATAATACAGCGGATCGTCTCTGTACCATATTTTGTTAATTTCAAAAATTGGTTGTTTTCTTTTATGGTCATATGTCCTTAACATTTCAACCATCCACTCTTCAGAATATTTGTCATAGAGTATTCTGCCCTCCAACACTATTTCGCTATGTTTTGGTATCATTAAGTTTGAGAATTGATTTTTTGTTAATTCCAAATGCCCATCCAATAAATAATTTGCTATTGAAATCTCGTCGATACCATATGCGGCTTGGTACGCTGCAGCTAAATTTAATGCGGGATGAACACCTATCACCACATTTATTTTCAAATCTTCCTTATGTTCCTTTGAATAGGAAAAACATTTATGAAGGTGCCTTCCTTCTACCATTCTTATCGCCATTTCTTTGTCGTTTAGTAATAGCATACGGTGGGTAGATGAGTTTTGACTTTTTGATTCTTCGTCTTTCACATAGATGATGGATGATGTTATAAACGGGCCTGCGTCCTTTTCAAAATGGGTTACGATTGGAAGATCAAATAAATTGTTTGAGTTATTCTTATAGAATGGAGCTTCAGGAGATATTTGAATCGGGTAGTTTTCTTTGTTTATGTTGGCAAAATTGGAAAAATCTATTTTGCTGTTTCCGCCATTTGTTTTAAAACCATAAAAGAATCGGTTTCTTGTACCTAGGATATTTGAAACAACTTTGAATTTTGAATCTTCTATGTTGGTAAATAAGACTGCTTCTTTTTTATCGAGTTTGCCTACTATTGCTGCCAGCTGGAACTTTTTAGTCACTTTTTTATCTATAATTAATAGCTCATTGTTGTCCTGTAAAATGGACAGAAATTGTCTGAGACTGTGCTCTTTTACATTTTTGTCATTGTTATGTGTGTAGATTGTTTTTCCTTTTTCATTTATTTTTTGCTTGTCTTTGTTAACCTCGATGCTCATCCTTATTGGCCTCTATTGCTTTTAATATTTTAACATTAATTGTTTTCATATCGTCAATTTGTAGTTTGTTTTTTGTAAAAAGTGACATAATGCAAATTCCATTTATCATCAATGAAATTCTTCTTGACAAAGTATCTATAAATAATTGATCATATTTATCTTGTATTACTTTAGCTGTATTTGTGTGATTTGATGTAGCCAAAGAGACTGAAATGGATTTTATTCTTAATTGTTCTTCAGAAATTGAAATAAAGTATCCATTTTCAAATTTTAATATGCTAAGCAAAAACATCCTTTTTGAAATATTTGATGTTATTTCAAACTGATCAATCATTGGTGTACTTGATTTGATGAGTTGATATCTATATTTATATTGTTATAGGTAATCATTTCTTTAAATCTATATATATTTTTTTAACAAAAATGTTGTTAATGGAATCCTTAAAAATTGATGATACAACATACAAAAGGTTAAATTCTTTATTAATTGACTATATGGATTTAAAAAAACAAGATCTGGATATGAATGACCTTTTAAACGAATTAATTGATAATTATCAGGAAACAATTTGGGGCACAATAGGTGCAAACGCTGGTGGGGGTTAACAAGACCGCTAATTCTTGATTTATAATTATAATTACAATTATAATATGTCGCATAAATACGGTTTTTATTATATTGATGTTGATATTGATGTTGATATTGAATGCTTATTTCCCATATTTCTGATATTCATTTAGGTTATGCTCAATTTAATCTGCAAGAACGTGAGGAAGATCTTTATGAGGTATTTGAAGAATCGGTAGATAAATCTATTCAAGAACACGCTGAAGCAGTAATTTTGGCTGGGGATATTTTCCATAATCCTAAACCAACTGGTTCTGCTGTTATTAAACTTGCTCGCGAGTTAAAAAAATTAAAGGAAAAATCTATCCCTGTTTATTTTATACTTGGAGAACATGACATAAGCAGAACTAACGATGTGCCTCTTCCATTCTTGTTCCACAATTTGGGACTAGCAAAGAGACTTAAGCCAGACTCGCCAGCCCAGATAAAAGATCTTTTGATATATGGATTCAATAAGCAAAGAAGATCTAACATCGATAATGGATTACTTGTACCGTTCAAAAAATTAGAAAAAACAATAAGAATCGATGAGAATCGAAAATCTATAGAAAGCAAAAAAATAAGAAAAATGTTGGTCCTACATCAAGGATTAGGTGATTTTAACAAATTTGCCGGTGAGATTTTTGCAAAAGATTTGCCTTTGGGGTTTGACTATTACGCAATGGGCCATTATCATGATCATGTGCAAAAAAATTTTTCTGAAATTGAAAACAAGCTGGTCGCCTACCCGGGATCACTTGACCTAGGCCACAATGAACCTATATCAGAGGTGGAAAAGGGGTTCCTCATTGTTGATCTTTCAAATACCCCTGAAAATGTTACCACACAATGGATAAAGATTGAGAAAAGGAGACTTCAGATGAACCGTTCACTTGATTATGAGGAGTTAGATGAATGTTTAAAATATCTTTTAGATTTATCTGTTAAATATCAAAAAAAACCTATACTTGATTTAAAATTAAAGGGATCAAAGATTGATCCAAATATATTGTCTGCTGAGCTGTCTAAATTGAATGATTACTTTTTGTATTATACCTGGAATATGTTTGATAAAGAACCAGCATCTGGTTATTCTTATGATTTTGCAAACGATTTTAATATTGATGAGGAGATGTCAAAACTAATTTCAAATACCATGAAATCTGAAGCCTTGACTGACCTTTCTATAGACCTGATTCAGATGATAAATAACGGGGAGCCCCGAGATGACGCTGATATTAATAAAAACAAAAGCAAGAAAATTGTTGATTATCTTTGGAAATATTACGAAAACAACAAAAACAAATATCAGGAAAGGGTGAGGTGAAGATAAAGTGATAAAAAAGCTGTTATTAAACAACTTTTTATCTCATAAGAATACCCATCTTGAATTTAATCCCGGAATAACTGTATTTGTGGGTCATAATGGATCTGGAAAAACAAGCATAATTGATTCCATTACATTTGCATTATTTGATGAACACACACGAAAATCCAACAGAAACTTGGTAACCAAGGGCATCGATCAAACGTTGTCTGAGGAATCGGGCTCTATTGTTGTTATGGATTTTTCTGTTGGCTCCGTTGATTATAAGGTCCAAAGACAAATTAATAGTGTGGGTCATCTTGTATCTGCCAAGTTAGAGCAACTCAAACAAAATGATTCAACCCTGGAGAATAAAAAGAACATACCCATTTATCGGCCAATAATATCTGGTGAAAGAAAACAACTTGGAGAATCTGTTATAGGTGAAGTCGAATCTATATTGGGAATAAATTATCCAAAATTACAAATTGCTAGTATAATACATCAAGGCGAAATCAACAAGATAATTGATTCTCAACCAAAAGAGTTTAAAGAATTGCTAAATAACATGATAGGGCTAGACAAGCTGGACAAATCATTTGCATATATGCATTCCATTATAGATGACTTTAGGAGTTTATTGAGAGAAAAAACCGGTGGTTATGATGACAACTATATAAAAACATTGAAAAATAAAACCGAAGAGAACAAAAACAAAATTAAAACATCAAAGATATCGCTTGAGAATGTATATTCCGACTTATTTAAAAGATCCAATGAAATGTCGAAGATAGAGAAGGAGATAGAAGACCTAGAGCCAAAAATGGGTAAACTCCAAGAAGTAAAAACACTGGAGGCTACCCTATTAAAATACTTGAAGGAAAAGTCCATTTCGTTAAATATCGATATCGAAAAAAACAAGAAGATGCTTTTCGAAGTAAAAAATGCCTTTTCTATTTTGAATAACAAAGACGAGGTTTCTATAACCCTACAAATTATTCAATGCGAGAAAGAAGAACTACATAAAAAAATGAATACTATTGAAGGAGAACTGGGAAAACTAAACGGTTTTACTGAGTGTGCAAAAAAAATCCAGATAAAAGATGGCAAATGCCCGGTATGTAATTCCAAAATAACTGCCATAAACGATATGTTTGATATTTCCCACATTAAAAAGGAATTAGATAAAAAGCAAAAAGAAAAAACATTTGTCTCGTCTGAATTAACTAAATTAAATGTAGAGGAGCTCAATTTAAGAAAAAAAGAGAAGAACATAATTTCGGCAGAAAAAACTTTGTCATCCTATGATATTTCGGCAGATTATGATGTAGAGATTCTTGAGCAAAAGATTTCGTCTTTAAATGCCGATTTTCAAATTGTTTCAAAGATAAATTTTGGTAATTATGAGGGTGCTAATTTGTTATCTTATAAAGTTGATGATTATTCTGCCAATTTGATTGATGTTATAATGAAAATGAGAAGTGATCTGGTTGATATCGACTTGAGTGTTCTTAACCAAAAGAAACTTGTCAGAAACAAATTATCCTCTAAACTTATCGAAATCCAAAACCAAAAAGCAGTATTGGAAAAAGCTATCTCAAATTTGGAAAATGAGATTACTGAGTTTGATAAATTGACATCTGAGTTGTACTCTGCCTCTAAATTTATTTCTGATCTGGAGAAAATAAGATCAATGGTTTTCAATAGAGATGGAGTGGTGAGTTCTAGTTTAAGGACTTGGGCGTTGAATTTGATTTCTATTAAATCCTCTGATTATATCAATACCTTTAATGTTGGCATCTCCAAGATTTCTTTGGTAGAAAAGCCTAGAGAAATAAAGGTTATATGTTATGGTAAACGTGGGGAAATAGATATCATTTCGTTAAGTGGTGGCGAAAAGGTAGCTGTATCCTTGGCATTAAGGATGGGGATTGCCTACTTAATGGGCTCTTCAAAAATCGATTTTATTGTGTTGGATGAACCTACTTCTAATTTGGATGAAGAGCGTAGGCGGTCCTTTGTTAAGATTATTTCAGATGTTTTTAGCAAAGGTGTTGGACCATTATCTCAAATAATAATCATTACACATGATGAGGAGATATTTGAAAATTCTGAAATAGAGCAAATCTATAAATTTTCAATGAGTGACAGTGGATCGATTGTAACTCCTGTGTAGCAAATAAATTTTCTAATCTCTTTATCGCTTCTTTCTTTTGGAAAAGGTTAATATTTGTTTTATGCTTTTTATTGTGTGTTAAAAGTAAAATGAGGTTATCACGCTTACCAAGAGAGGCAAGAAGGACCCGAAAGCCAAAACAGCCAAATTGGATAAGGAACCCCAAGAAATCATACTGGATTCAATGCACCTACCTTAAATGCAATCATTGTTGGCAATATTCCGGCGGTAAAAACTGGGCGGAATGCCCTATATGTCATACAAGCAGTAAGGTATCTGTTGCAAGAAAATGTTATACTTTTAACAAGACATCTGCTGAAAGGAAATCTTTTACTGTTAAAAACGATTCTAACGATTCATTCACAATGGGTTAATCATTCTTTGTGTCATGAATTTCGTTTATAAAATAAGTGTTTTCTTCATCAGCCAATATTAGTTTGATATTGCTGCCTTGGTTTATTAAACCATCACTTAAATTGTTTTCCGCATTGTGACTTATCTTTTCTAAATCATTGAAAATAATCAGTGTTTTGCTAGTGTTATATTTTTTTGGAATTGTTTGCAGGAAAAAATTTAGTGTATATATATCGTAGAATCCTTCTTCAGTTATCTCTTTTAATCGCTCATCAAATAGTTTTAGAATTATCTGCCTTCGGCTTTTTGTTATTAATGCGATATTCATCAGCTGAAAAAATAGCGAATATTACATTTATATTTTAAATGATTAAAAATGTTTTTAGTCAATATATTCTTCTCTGATGTATAATTGACTGTCTTCAATTGATAGTTCTTTGCTTATCTGGCTGTTTTTCCACTCCTTTACAGGTTCAGGATCTTTTCCCATGGTTCTTTCTCTGATTTCATCTATTTTTATAAATGACGGTAAGTTTACCCATTGGCCAACAAAGAGGGATTCTCCTGGGTTAAGTGAAGGAAGCTGTTCTATGATTTTTCCATTTATAGCTTCACTTGCTGATCCTATCTGGGATTGATCCTCCTGCTGGACTATTTTCATTATTGATAGAGAACCCATTTGGCTTAGAACATTAGGATCCAACGATCTGGGTCTTTGAGAAACTATTATTAGACCTACACCAAATTTTCTGCCTTCCCTTGCGACTTTCGATGCAATATACTTTGTATCTGTATTTTCATTTTTTGGAATAAATACATGAGCTTCTTCTATAACTACGATAACTGGACTGTGAAATAGAATTTTATTTTCCGAATTGCCTCTTGCTTTTAGACTCTGACTTTTAGATAATTTTCTTTGATATAGTATTGATTCTAAATAAAATGCAATTGCAACATTAGCTTGTTTCTCTGTAAATTCTATTAAATTAATGACATTTACTTTACCTTCTTTAATTTGTGAAACAGGATCGGATGAGTTGGGGATTAATATGCTGTCAAATCTTCTTCTTGCTTCTTTTATCTTATCTAATACCCTATCGGCAGAGTTTGCAAATCTTTTTTCTTTAAAACCAATTTCTTTTATATTGGTTTCTAAAAAATCCCAAAAATTGCCTTCAGTCTTTTTCTTTAAATCATCATCATCAAATGCCCTTAACAATATTGTATTTTGAATGTCTGCGTTATCTCTTATTTCAATCACTTCTGCAAATTTTTCTGCAGTAAGCAACCTTGGATTTATTTGGGCCTGAACGAAATTAATGTTTCCGCCTTCTAAAAAACGATACTCATCATGATAATCAAAAATAACCATAGTACCTGGGATTTCTGATATCGATTTGGCTATTAGGCTGACTAAATTACTTTTTCCCATACCTGTCATTGCTAAAATTCCAAGGTGCCTGGTTGTAAGTTTATTGATGTTGATCTTTGCAGGCACGCTGCTATTTCTTAACAGTGTTCCAACTTTTATCCATGATTCTTCATTGGGATTAAATATCTCTCCAAGATCATTTTCATCTGCTTTATAAACCTCTGTACCGGGTAATGGCGGTATTTCAGGTAGTATTACCTTGGACTGTTTTAATAAATCCAATATGCCTAAAATTTTAACGTTGACTTTAAAGCTTTTGTCTCTTTTATTTATTTCGGCAACAGATTTACTTTCTAATGCTTCTTGAAAATTTGAAATGTCGTCTAACGCGTCACTTTTAATAAAGCATGATTCAACAACACCTAATATTTTCTTTTTGTCGATATTTTTTATTATTACATATTCGCCAAGACCTATTGGCTCTTTTCCCTCAAAGATAACATATCCTGAATTTGTAACCCCTATTACTACTCCTAAAAGATCTCGGTTAAATGGTGCTTGTGATATAAATGGTGATGAGGGCTCTGGGCTATCCAACATTGTATTTTAGTTGTATTGGTGTTTTATTATGTTTTATTGGTTGTCCATGTCAGGAATGCATTCTAATGTGTTTGTATTAGATAAATCTACAGTACCTACCAATTTAAATTGAAAATTTTGTAATAACTTTTGCAATCCCTTATAAAATGCGGTTTTTTTTACAATTTATGTCTTTGGTTAATATCGTATTTATTTGTTTTTTATCTGGATGCTATGTGAAGAAAGACTTGATTATGTCTATCTATGTGTTACATATATGCATTTTAATTTTCTATTATTGTAGTTTTACATTTTTTATTTATATGGTTTTTATTACTTTGCCCAATTAGGGTTAGTGTGGTCAAAACGTGTTGATTTTGGATGTTTTAAAAGAGTGTGCTAATAGCGTTTATAAAAATACTAAAGATATTATAGGGACTTTTGAAGGGCAGCAAAAATTTAATATGGGTGCTGGGGGAGACATTTCTACTAAAATCGATTTAATTGCCGAAAAATCTGTTTTTGATACCTTAAAGAAAAACAATTTTTTACCTGATGTTTTGGGGGAAGAATGTGGTTTAATAAAAGGTAATAATCCTGGTTTAGTTGTGATGGATGGAATAGATGGGACCACTAATGCCAATTGCGGGCTCCCTTTTTATTGCTGCTCTTTGGCTTATTCTTCAGATAGGAAACTCCAATCTGTTACCGATGCAGTGGTTTTTAATCTTTTATCTGGAGATATTTATTATGCATCTAAAGATAATGGTTCGTTTGTTAATGAAAAGAGACTGGATTTAACAAAAAAAACTGGAAAATCCACAAAAGATATGGTTGTAGGTTTAAATATTTCTGGTTTGCCTGAAAATCTTTTTATATCCATTTCAAAACTGATATCGTCTGTTAATCATATTAGACATTTGGGTGCAAATGCACTGGAAATGTGTTATTTTGCACAAGGTTCAATAGACGCGTATCTTGATTTCAGAAATAAAATCAGAGCTATTGACATGGCTGCTTGTTATCTGATTGCCAAAGAAGCAGGTGGGTTTATTTTAGATGAAATGGGCCATGATTTGAATTGCGATCTTTCTACTGATTCAAAAATGTCATTTATCGCTGTTTCAAACTATGAGACATATGACTGGATATCTAATTTAATAAAAAAACAATAATAAAAATATCCATTTTAAGGTTGCTTGGAATGGTTTGCGAGTATTTTATCCATACAATTTTTCTTTTTGTATATTTAAAATAACATGATAAAAAGTTAAATAAATGCAATTATTTGATAATTTCAAATTATTTAACAAAAGAACTTAATAATATCTCTATTTATTATAGATTAGTGGAACTTTTTCACAAAAAATACAAATGCGTGGTAGATAACGAGAAATTCAATACATATCTTGAACTGATTGAACATTCAAGAAAAATCCATCATAATACAATTCTGAAGTGTAATAAGTGCGGAAAACAATTCATTCATGAAAAAGATAGGTTACATCATGTACGCGAAGAGCATGGGAAAGAAATGGATGCACGTGTTCACAAAACTGAACATACGCATAAAAACAAAGGCAAAGAGTCTACTCAAGGACGGGTTGATTCAAAAATGAAAAACTTTGGAGATAACCTGTAATTTTTTATGTGATTTACAATAATGCATGCTTAATGATGGAACCTTGTCTTGTTAAAGATATTGTGGTAAAGGATGCTATTATTATGCCCAATATGTTTCTCCATGTTTCATTGGCATTTGGGTTTACTTGATATCAACGAATACCCTGAAATAATATGGTAATTATCCAGTATCCAAAATATTAGTGTAGACCAAGCGACTATGCCAGCTACCAAAGCACCCAATTTCGCCCCATACCTAATGAAATAGATAGAAAAAATGATTGATAGATACCAAAATGCCCCTATTATTAACCAAAATGGATTTAGAAATGTTTGTCTGCTGTCAAGGAAATAATGTGTGGTTCCTATAAGTAGAAGCAAACCTAACGATATTAAAAGAATTTTGTGGTTTAACGAAAATGAGTTTCTCTGTTTTCTGTTCGGGTTTTTGCTTGATTTTTTATATCTGTTTTCTTCTTTTAAACAGTATTCTAAAGATTCCCTGAATGTTCTTAGTTTCAGGGGAACTATTTTTTCTATTGAATGATCTTTTACTATGGATTCGTGCTTTAGGCTCTCCACAAGCTGTCTTGCAAGAGAAGCTCCAACCGGAGTCACCAGATCTACTCCGTAAGATGATAGTTTAGGTGTTAAAACCGGTATGATGGTGACCATTATGGATTTGTTGATAATTTTGGCGTATATTTTCATCATGTCAAAATAAGTTAGAACGTCTGGTCCACCAATATCAAAAACCTTTCCTTCTGTTTGTTCTATTTCAATAGAACGGAAAAGATACTCTATTACATCTTCAATAAATATCGGTTGGGTTTTGTTTTTGACCCATTTTGGACAAACCATTATGGGTAATCTTTCCACCAAGTATCTCAGCATTTCAAAAGATCCTCCTCCACTTCCAAGAATTACTGCTGCACGGAAAATGGTTGCCTTGGATTTGGGTTTTACAAGTATTTCCCCTACTTGTTTTCTACTTAACATGTGCTGAGATAATTCTTCGTCCTTTCCATACGATAACCCTCCGAGGTAAATGATTCTTCTTGCGCCGCATTGGGTAACTGCACGGCTAAAATTTTCTGCAGTGGCTTTTTCTTTTTCTGAAAATCTTTTCCAATTTTTTGTGGATCCTTCCATCGAGTGAACAAGATAATATGCTATATCTATCCCAACCAAGGCATTCAAGCAGTCATTGTAATTAGATAAATTCCCCTCGATTATTTCTATGTCTTTCTCATTTTTGTTTTGAGCCATTATTGAATTTTTATTTCTGGTTAAACAGCGAATGTAAATGGATAATGATTCACGTTTTTTTTCTCGATTAGTTTTGTGAGTAGGTGACTTCCTATGAAGCCGCTTCCTCCAGTGACTAAAATTCGCATTTCTTTTGCATTACCAAAATTATTATTGATTATCTCCTTGGCTCAAAATATATTCTTTTATCGATTTAGTTACTATGGGTAGTATTCTTGGGTCGTTGATTTTTGGTATTATGTAATCTTCTTTTAGATGCTTCGGATCTACTAAATCTGCAATTGATTGGGCAACAGCAATAAGTATATTCTCATCTATGTTTTTTATTCTTAAATCTAAAAGTGCCCTAAAAATAGATGGAAATACCACTGCATTATTTATTTGATTTGGATAATCTGACCTGCCTGTGGCAATAATCTTGGCTCCTGCACTTTTGGCATTTTCTGGCAGTATCTCTGGATTGGGATTACTTAAGGCAAAAACTACGGGATCGTTATTCATAGACTTTATCATCTCGACATCAAGTATTTTTCCGCTTCCTGTTGTTCCTATAAAAACATCTGCGTTCTGAATAACGTTCTCTAAACTACCTGACATGTTTTCTAAATTTGTCTTGGATGCGATTTCTGTTTTAAAAGAGTTAATGTATGTACTTGTACCTTTCTGAATTTCATCCTTGTTGTTGATGTTGGTGGAAATGGGGTTATTCAGATCTTCCCTGTCTTTATATATTGCTCCCTTTTTATCAACTACGATTATTTCTTTGAATCCTGCCCTGTAAAGCACCTTGAATATTCCATATCCCGCAGAGCCGGCCCCTGCGATTATTATTTTTGATTTTTCAATTCTTTTGTTTACTATCTTGAGTGCATTTATCAATGCCGCAAGTGTTATAGCTGCGGTTCCGTGCTGGTCATCATGGAAAACCGGAATGGACATTTCTTTTTGCAATATTTCAACTATTTCTAAAACCTTTGGAGATTCTATATCCTCAATATTTATTGCACCAAAATTAGGTTCTATTAGTTTAACAAATTTGATTATCTCTTCTTTGCTTTGAGTTGCTATGCAAAGAGGATATGCATTTATGCTGCCTAATATTTTAAATAATATCGATTTTCCTTCCATGACTGTTAATGCTGATTCTGGCCCAACATTTCCCAGTCCTAAAACTCTTGTTCCGTCACATACTATTGCAACATTATTCCACTTTGAAGTGTAGTCATAGACAAGCTCTTTGTCGTGGAATATCTGTTCAGCAACATAGGCCACGCCGGGAGTATATATGAGGTCCAAAATGCCTTTATTTGTTGCTTCATCCTCAAAAATTTTGCTGGATGGAATTCTGCTGCAAATTTCTATTTTACCTTTGAGCATTTTGTGTAGCTCAGCCGCATCTTTATCTCTTGTCAAAATTATTTATAGACACGGGCTTTTTTATATATAAAACAATGAATGCAAGGTAAGCCAGTTTGTGTTGTTTTACCGATATCTTTAATGTTGTAAGAATTTGTCTTTTATTTTATGTTGGGTGAATTGGATTGACTTTGCTTGTTGATTTTTGATTTGAATAAATTGATTCCTATTGTTTGTGTTTTATGGACGCAATTAAAAATTATACCAAAAACTAATATAAAAAAAGGGGGTTATTGACCGAACTGAGGTTTAGGTAATTGTGCTCCTGCAAACGTGCCGGCAGCATTGGGATCTGGATCTGATTTTGGCTCTTCGGTTACTATGAATTGCGTAAATGTAAATGGGTTAACTAGGTTTGCTGTATATTGTAAATTCCCATCGATGACTTGTCCTAGACTTACCTTATAATTAGATCCACCTTCGTCTACTAGCCATGCTTCAAATATTTTGTCTTGTCCCGGTTTAGCAGTAATGTTAGCTGATATGGTTGTTTTGGTATTAGCTGCATCAATTGTTACTGTTCCTATTTTCTCATTACCAAATCCAGGACCAGGATTTTTTGTTTTATTTACATCCAAAGTAATAGGTGCGGCGTTGATTGATTGGAAGCCTGCAGACAATGAAAACACTATTGCAGTAACTATTCCAAATAATAATATTTTTTTTGAAATCATTGATTAGGTTTATTATGCAACATATAAATATCTTTTTCGTTATTTGTTATTAAGTATAGATTTTGTAGGTAATCCCTCAATTAATACTTTTTATTATAAACAAACTACCTATATATGCATCCAAATGCATTATTGGATATAAAAACTATGTTTATTTTCTTTAATCGAATCAATTATTGTTATTTGATTAAATTAATATAATTAATTAATTAATAATATGTTGATATTTGTTCATATTTGCTTTATAATGTATTTATCAATGTCGTCATTTGTCACGTTAAACCATAGTACATTTCCATCAAATTTTTCAACAAGTTTTTTTGGAATACTGTATTGTTCCTTACCTATGATACCTTTTTGCGTTAAGATGCTTTCTAGCTCTACTTGTTGTACTTCACCTAAATCAAGCCCGTTTACCCCGCGAGCTTCCTTTTTTATGGTTTCTGCCCATTTGATATCTGAGTCTTCCATGCTATTCGGTTTGAATAGTCTTGCTATCCTATAAAAACGAAACACAACTGATGAAAACTATATGTTTGGTGTCTATCGTTGTTTTATTTGTAATAGTTGTTTAATTTACAGGATCTTTTTCTATAATTGGGCCGGTTTTTATGTCCTATCTCAATAGGTGTCTCTATGTGGAAGTTATAAATATACAAAAATACTGGTGGATTTCTAACAGTTCTGGTTATAAGCATGGGATGCCTTTGGGCCATACTTTTATTCCGATATACGGTGAAAGTTGATAAACAAACGAAAATATTGATTATGAATATGCAATTTCAAAAGATACAAAACTAGTACGTGTAAACTGATTTTAGATATTCTGGATTTAGTTAAAATCAAATTAATGGCTTATTTTTTGCATATGAGGCCATTTTATACCAATGACTAAAAAAGTCCAAAAAAAACTGTTCTTAATACAAATCCAAATTCTTGGATGTAATTGACGGTAAACCTTTGGATATTCTGTTAGTCTAAATTGTTGGATAACCAAATTAGATAACTCATGGGAGTCATTTAATTGGAATTGGACGCTAATTTGGAACCATGGTAAAAGATCATTCTTATTACCATTAAAGATACTAAAAAGGGCGTCCGGATATACCTTCAATAGATGGAAAAATGTTTATCGCTGAATCAGAAACCAAAATAGGACTATGCTAATTTCTTAATACATGCTAAAGGCTATATGGAACAATATTTAGACAAAAGTAAATGAGCAAAACATTTACTACACCATTTTATTTTATGTTATCTATACTTTAGTAAAGTCTAATAATGGTGAGCTGCACTATATATCTTATAATTGAATGGTAAAAGACAAAATTAAGGTAATGATCATTGAAAATGAACAAGATCTGTTGAATTTGTACAAGGAATTCCTAAAAAGTAAAGGTTATGCTGTGTTGGTTACAAATACCACTGCCACTCATATCATGGATGACTATTTGGAGTTTAAACCCGACATTATCCTTCTTGATTATCGATTGCCTGGTGATAAAAATGGCGTTGATGCCGCAAAAGAAATACTAGAGCAATATCCTGCGGTACCTATAATGATAATCACTGCCTATGATTCCATTAAAAATATCATTAACGGTGAAAAGATATTCGAAGGCAAAAAAGTCACTTTGGTTGTCAAACCAATAAAGTTATTTTTATTAAACAAATTAATTAAAGAACTCCTTGATGCTTAGTTTCCTTTTCCTTTTTTGCGTATCGAAACTGTAAGTTGTATGGCGATGTTGTTTCTTAAAAAACGTATTATTTTCTTAATGTGATTTTACTTGAAAGAGAATTAAACTCTCGTGACCTTCAAAAGTAATGTCTTTACGTTATCTAACGTTCATTATAGGTGCTTTGATTTGAATTGATTTTGGGTCCAATTTGTTTTTAGGTGATTCGGAATTGTTAATTAACAAATCAATATCGCCAAAAATGGACTTTATTTCCGATAACCGTTTCCTTAATGTGATTATATTGATGTTTGCAGAATGGGCTATTTTTGATTGGGATATTTTTTCCTTATTTTTCCTACAGGATGAATATAGTATCGCTGCTGCAATTGACAAGGGATCTTTTCCAATAAATGCTTGATTTTTTCTTATTGAAATCAGTATATCTAAAGCTTTTCGGGTTGTTTTCTCGCTAATGTTGGATTCTTTGGCTATTTTGTGTAAATAAAGCACAGGATCAACTTGAGAATACACTATCTTAAATTCCCTAGTAAGAATGCGATAACATCTTGCAGCAAAAACCTCGTTTCCATTGACTATTTTTGAAATTTCGGATAGAGTCCTGGGCAGATGGATTTTCTTACAGGTAATATAAACACAAGCTATTATCATCTCCTTTATTGATCGGCCTTTAATTAATCCTGTTTCCAATGCCTTTCTGTAATAAGAAAAAGCTTCTTCGATACAAGCAGAAGTAAGGTTAATTTTGTCCTTTAACCTATTTAATATGTCTAATGCTATCTTTAAATTTCTTTTTTCGTTAGAATAGCTAACAATTTTGTTTAAAAATTCAATCTTGTTTCGAGTTTGCTGACTAGTTGACCATTCGTTTGACTTAAGTTTATAAGAGTTTGCTATAGTTGTAGATATGCCATGATTATAAAGTGACAGTGAATGTGGCAGAACTGTGTTGACATTGTTTTTACTTTTTGGGTATTCATTGTCTAGTTCTGTATCATTTAATTTATCTTTTATAACAATTCCACAATGACTGCAGATTTCTTCTCCTTTTTCATAATCATAAATGACTGAATGAATATTTTCGTTATCTCCTTGTTGGCTTATTGCTTCTTGTAGGCAGCGTGTCATTATAACAAAAATAGTAATAGATTATATTTAACACAATGTTTACTATTTGCGTTTTCTGTTACATATAACTACTATGTGTTACAAACAGTTACAAATTTATTCTATAATTACAATTGATAATTGTATAATCATTGCCTACGCCATCCCCATCGTCTTCATCAGTTAGATCCTTTCGTATAGATAAAGCATTCTCTGAAATCTTACATAATGAGGCAGATCGAATGGGGATATCTGTCAATGCAATGATGAATTCCATTCTTAAACAATATACCGAGTTTACTAGATTTCAATCAAAACTTGACATGATTGTGATAAATCGCGAAATATTCACAAGTGTTTTAAATTGTGTTGAAGAAAATCAGGCTTTTGATTTGGGATTGGAAATGGGTACAGAATTACCTAACGATACCATTTTGTTTTGGAAAAAACATGTTTCAACTGAATCGGTTATTGAATACATTGAGAAAATACTGTGTATTTACGGAAAGATTGGAACCTATGATGAAATAACTGAGGCAAACAAAAAAATAATTGTAATTAGACATAGGTTGGGTTTTAAAGGATCCAAATTTTTACTTGGATATATTAAATCACTGTTTAAGAATATGCTTGAAATGGATTGCGAAATACAAATTACCGATCACTCTATAAAGGTTCAGCTAGAAATTACAACAGAGTAATCATTCAACCTATCCTGTATATTGGTAAATTTATAAAGTCCTTACTAGTTTATGATAAAATTTTAACATGGTTTTGCCAAAATCCAATGTTGTCTAATAAAATTAAAAACTTTATTATACTACTTAATATAATGAGATTTAAAATGAACGTTGCCAAATTTATAGTAGCGATATTTACCATTGTAGGAATTTCTGGTTTGCTTTATACTTCAAGCTTTTTGCCCACTGTCCTTGCACAAGGGGCAGCCCAAACTGGTCCTGATGACTTTAGGCCGGGAGGTGTAGGAACTTTTGAAGAACTTCAAAATTTGACTCAGCCAGGTAGAGAATTGCTCACTAATGGTACTGCTATATCAAATACTTCACTATCTTCTGGTTTGGAATTGGAGCAAGATACTGACCAGCCCAATGCAACTGCAGCCGCAAACGAAACAGATCAACAACAAGCAGATCATGATCCACAAGGCCAAGTGGGACCAGCTTTAGACCCAACAGCAACTGAACAACAACAAAACCAAACCGGACAACAAGCAGGCGGACAACAACAACA
>JADDOW010000078.1:5098-34458 GCA_016782225.1 Nitrososphaeraceae archaeon | reverse complement strand
CCGGACAACAAGCAGGCGGACAACAACAACAACAAAACCAAACCGGACAACAAGCAGGCGGACAACAACAACAACAAAACCAAACCGGACAAGCAGCAGGGCCATTAGACCAAATACTGGAACCTTTCAAAGGTTTATTGGGTGGAGGTCAATAGACATCCAATTCCATGCGGTAAATAAAAATTAAAAAAAAAGTGTCCATTACTATTTTATTTTTGTTTTGTATTTCAATAATCAACATTTAAAAAATGTCTTTGCATAGAATAATAAAAATTGCTAATTGCGGAATTTAAAGTCATGTGCTAAATTTTCGTTTTTATATTAACCATATTATAAATCAATTAAATTATATTTACGATATTTATTTAAGATATCTAAATTGCTATTGAAATAATCTTTTCTCTAATTATATGATTATCTCAAACCTTTAACTGTCGCGTTTTAGCCTATCTGCAATTGAATTTGTTATAATGGTATCAATATTTTCAATATTTTATTCTAAATACATTTATATTTTTATAGAGATATCTTTGTATGGGTAGAAAGAATAACTGTCAAAATATAACATAAAACAAACCTCATCTAATCCTTTGTTAAAAAAACCTGAAACATTACCTGTTGCTGTAGTTATACCTGCATTTAACGAAGAAACAACCATTCGTAAAACACTTGAAAGTTTAAAGAACCAAACATGTCGGCTAAAGAATCCGACAACGGATTAAAACAAAATAATCTAATAAAAAATGCCAAAAATATACAATAAAACTTAAATTTATTTTTTTTCTTGAAATATTTTATTTAAAAATCCATTTTAGTTGTTGAAGGCTTTAGTGTTCAGAACGGGTCGCCAATTTCCATATTATTTTCCATTTACCGTGGTGGTTTCCTAAATTTGTTTTTCTATTAGAAAGCATGCCAATATTTCATAAAGCAGAGTAAATATATTTTTGAGAATTGTATTTATCTTGCATATTATTATAGATTAGATTTTTTATGGATAGATCATTTGGTATTAACTTTGTGCTCAGTTATTCTGCTTTAATAGTTGGTTTTTTTGTACAAAGTTTAAATTATTATCCATGACAATAATGGTATTGATAATAAAATATGTTACAGTCTTGCTATTTTCGATATTTTTAATACCCCTAATACAAACTGCTAATGCGCAAAACATATTGGACCAGATTGGTGGTGCACTCAATAATTTGATCTCCCCTGGAGGACAATCACCAAATAGCATTACAGGTCAAGACAGATCGTCACCAAATGCCACCACCGCAGGCCCAGCCGGACAACAGCAGTCACCAAGCACCGGCACCACCGCAAGCCCAGCCGGACAACAGCAGTCACCAAATGCCACCACCGCAAGCCCAGCCGGACAACAGCAGTCACCAAATGCCACCAACACCCAAGCCGGGCTTGGAGCAACTGATGGCCGTCAAGATTTGGCTAATCCTGAAGGAGAACAAGCTTTTGAGGAGGGCATATCAACCGCAAATCAGCCCGATCAACCACAAATTGCACGTCAAACATCCGATAATACCGGAGATCAGTTCCAAGGAACTTTGGAGAAACCTGCAGGCCAAGCCGGGGTTATACAAGATACTCCTAATCGCCTACAAGTAGTCCCTAACGCAGGTGAAACTACTAGTAATGCTGTAATCCAAGCTAATCAGTCTGAAAGCGATGTAAAAACCTCTACTGCTAAATACCCAAGCAATGGATCTCGGCCCTCTGTTAGCGGATTGACCGATGTTCGACCTTCGGAATATATGGGTTATACGTCTGAACTAAACAAGGCAAATATTGGGGGTAATGATACTCCTAAATTAGCTACTACTCTTGGAGACGCCTTTAAGAATACCTCAAAAACTCTTGGTGATGCTGCAGGAGGCATAATTCCAAAGTAACACAATTTTTTATCTCTTAATCGCTTTATAAAATTCCAACCTACTTTTTTTAACTGGTATATCGATATGATGTATTTTAAGTTACATTTATGACGGTGAGTGTGTGTTTTGGCATATTGTATCTCTGTGGAATGTTATTTTATAGCAAACCATTGTAATATTTAAGAAATATATTTGGTTAAAGATTATAGACATTGGTCAGTTTTTTTTATTTTAATAACTTAAAAGGGTAATTGCTAAAGTTATTGTGGATGGACTTGAGTAAACATTCGATAAATGGCTCGTAATAAATATTGCCAATTTATTTAATGCTGCCTCATTATAACGCCTGTCTTAGTTTGGTGGTTTTGTGTGTGAATATGTTTTAGAGACAATAATCATGCTAAAATCAATTTATATTTGTTGATTATCTGACAAACATGTAATTAATTTTGTGAATGCTGTATATTCCAAGTTAACCTAAGGTCTGTGGATTGTGTCTTTATGCTTTATATTTTGTATTAGTTAAAATAGATAAGACTGTCTAATATTTTATTTTAAGTCTCACTTGCTATAGTTATTTTAGGTTCTATTGATCAATTAATTTATTGATGAATGCAAATGAGATTAAAATTACCTATTCTTGTGACATGATTTACTTTTGTCATTTAGTAAAATGAAAATTTTTCCAAACTTTTTTCAAAAAAAAATGTTAAAGCGCCCGGGCCGGGATTCGAACCCGGGTCGAAGGAGTGACAGTCCCCCATACTGGACCGGACTTTACAATGCAATCTAATGCATTTCTATACTACCCGGGCACTTCTAATTTTGTGATGGTAAACCCATTAAAGTGTTTGGATTTATTTATTACTTAAAATGATTATTTCTCGATGTGAAAAAATCAATATATTAAAAGGTTTGTCGGACTTTTAACAAGTTTAAATTAAAGTTAGAACAAATTTTAGATTGTGCTTGAACGGGCTGATGATGACTTTCAATCAATATTCTTTGAGCTTGCGGGGGATCTTAGGCTGTATATGTTAATGAAATTGTCATCAAAACCCTATCGACTGTCCCAATTGGCGAATGATTTACACGCAACTATGCAGGAATCTCATAGAAATGTTAACAGACTGATTAATTCTGGTCTTGTAAAAAAAACTGGAGAGGGCGAGTTGTTATTGACACCATATGGAAAAATCATCGTGTCTTTGATCCCAAACTTTAATTTCCCTTTTATCCATAAGGAGTATTTTCAAGAACACACTGTGAGTAATCTCCCATTAAAATTCATCCAAAGAATAGGCTCTCTAAATAATTGTGAAGTTGTTGTGGGTGTGATGGCGGTTCTTCAGCGCTGGAAAACGGTTTACAATAACTCTCGTATTTATATCAAGGAGATTATGTCCCAAGTTCCAATAGATTTGATAGAAACAATTGCAGAGCGGATTAACAATAATGTAAAGTTCTCTTATATTTTTCCTAATGATGTTGTCATTCCCAAAGGGAGAAATGAACTTTTAAAAAAATTAGGATGGGCAAATATGATATTTAGAGGAATGGTGGAGCGACGCCTGGTTGATAAAGTTAGCATTGTAATTATATTCAATGAGAGTGAGTCTTGCATTTCCTTTCCCACACTAAAAGGGGAGCCTGATCTTAATATCATGTTTTACAGTAAGGATGAATCCTTTCATGAATGGTGTGAGGATTTTTTTAGTTATGAATGGATGGGTGCAAAACAGTTTGATGAATCTAAATTAAGCCCGGAAATCTGATTGATCGTTTTTCTTTGTTCAAACAAATCATCTTTTTATATCTGTTGTAAGTCTTATAGAAGTATGCCAGAAGCTTTTGTGCTAATGAATGCGGAGTTAGGTAGTGAGGAATCTATAATCAATGAATTAAAAAAAATAGATTTAGTAAAAAACGTTTTTCAAGTGTATGGTGTATATGATATAGTGGCTCTTGTAGAAGGGGAAACTATGGACAAAGTTAAAGAGACTATTACATGGAACCTCAGAAAATTAAATGGGGTTAAGTCAACTTTGACCATGATTGTTATGGAGTAATATTTCACTATACTATGCTTTAGTTTTGGTTGAACAATAGTAACTTTAATTTACACCTTCAATTCCTAAATACATGTGCGATTATTTTCCAAAAAGAATGAGAAGGACAATACCAAAAAAAAATGCAAACATTGTGACATGGTTTTTGAAGATGATGACCGATTAAGACGTCATACTAGAAAAGCTCATAGTGAAAAAAATAGCGATATGCCAAACTTTAATCCCTTTGGAACATAACTTGTTTTTTTTATTTATCTTTTAAAATAGTCTAGTGTGCTATGTTTCCAATCAACGATGATGCCCCAAGGACTATTGGACGGCCATTTATTAATTATGGCCTGATAGCAATTAACATAGTTGTATTTATTTATGAGGCAATTGTAACATCCTATTTCTCTAATAGTCTTGCCCAGTTTAACTTATTCTCAAATTACGGTGCTGTTCCTAACCTCATTTTGTCTGGCCAGAATCTTGGTTCGCTCTTTACGTCCATGTTTATGCATGGTGGTATAGCTCATCTAATTGGAAACCTGATTTTCCTTTATGTTTTTGGAGACAATCTGGAAGGGCGTTTTGGTCATTACAAGTATCTAATGCTATATTTAATTTGGGGTGTTGTTGCTTCGTTTACCCATAGCATATATGCAGTTTCAACAGGTGATGGAAACATACCTGCAATTGGTGCGTCTGGTGCGATATCCGGAGTACTTGGTGCCTATTTGATTTTCTTTCCACATGCTAAAATACATACAATAATTTTGGCGTTTTTTATTACTACCGTGAGAATCCCCGCTTTGGCGTATATTCCATTTTGGTTTATAATGCAACTGATTTTTGCATTAATCGGACAGTCGGGTGGTGTTGCGTACCTTGCCCATATTGGGGGGTTTTTGGCAGGAATGGGCACCGCCTTTTTCTGGAAATCTTTTTCCCATTTGTTTGATGGATCCTTTTCTGAACCCAAAATAAGCAAAAAACCCCAACATTACCAGACCATCAAAAGTGATGTTTCTGATAAGGATATCCCACCAGAAATTCTTGTTGGAAACGGTTTTTTGGATGTTATCATTCAAGTTCGAGGCGTTAATGCGGATTCAAATGTTCAAACAGAGTTTGATCACTCAACTAATAACCTATCCGCAAAAATAACCGATCTTAATAAAACCTATTCAATTGAGATCCCAAACCCTGATAATTCCATTTTTGGCGTCTCATCTGTTTCAGTTATCAATGGCGTTGTTAAAATCAGATTGAACCGACTACATTAGTTACTGTTGAAATAGATGGATAAAAAAAGAATTTAAATAGATTTATAAGATATATTTTCGCATTTTGTGATACAATGTCTCAGCGTCAACCTCCGAATATTGGTGGAGGAAAGATTTCACGTAGGGATTTCTTAAAATTGCTTGCTGCTGCGGGGACTGTTATGACTTTTACTCCCTTTGTTGACTGGGGAAAGTTTTTGCCTAATCCCAAAGAAGCCAGTGGTGAAAGAGCAAAAGTAGTGCTGGCTGATGGCTCACAAGCTAATGTTAAAACATTTAAAGTCAATCACTCTGAAGCAGTTATTTATCCTATGAGTGAGGACCCGGTTTTAAACGAAGAAGCTTTTAGGACATGGCAATTCATACGCCTACCCTCTGAATTGGGTGGTGATAAAAATGACAGTACTGCTTTTCGTATGTATAGCATGGTCTGCCTGCATTTGTGGTGTTTGTGGAAATACTGGCCGGAAGACGGAAGAAAACGTGGTGAGTGCCCCTGTCACGGTACTTTGTATGATCCAATGAATGGATTGGCTTTTGCAGGGCCTGCGGCATTACAGGCTCCCCCTTCAAACGTTTTACCAATGTTGGATTTGGAAGTGGATGATCAGGGTAATGTTTGGATTCAGCCTCCTAATTGGAGCCCTTCGGCAAACGGTGTTGTAGGATATGGGCGCTACCTTACATAGTCAAGATAATAGCCTGGTAAGGCTATTTAGGTGGATCTATGCTGGCTTGGAACGCACCATATTTATGGGGCTAAAGTTCACATTTCCTGCCAAGTTTGTTAGCCCACTGGGATTCCTTGGCATGTTGACCTTTGTTGTTTTTATAATTTTGGGCATAACAGGAGCCCTGTTGATGTTGTGGTATGAACCAATTCTTAATAGGGCATGGGATAGTGTTGAAAGGATAAACGATACAATTCCATATGGTTTTCATATTCGTAACATACACTATCATGCTTCCAACGCAATGGTTATGCTGGCCATCTTGCATATGTACTATCAGTTTTTTAGCGGCAGGTACAAAATTAGAAATGAGATACTCTGGGTAACCGGTATACTTATAGGAGTTTTAACTATTCTGGAAGCTTTTACTGGTTATGACATTATTTTCAGTGAGCGCGCGGAACTAGCTATTTCCATTGCTGCGTCGCTTACGAATTCGATTCCGATTGTAGGACCTGATATGATGAACGCATTTTTCGGATCAGGTTTCCATGACTTTGTACTACGATTCTACGCTTTTCATGTGTTCCTTTTACCTATGGTGTTACTGGGATTAATGGTGGTGCATTTCCCTAGGTTTTTGGTATTTGACGTACCTATGGTTATGGCTGTAACTGGGGCTATAATGCTAACAGGTGGTGTATTTCCAATAGACATGGGGCTTAAATTCGATCCCAATGTACCACCTGGTATCACCGTCCCTGAATGGTATCTCACTGGATTGTATGCCTTTTTAAGAAGTGGTTATGATAAGTTTACAACTGGGGTACTTTGGCCTGGGCTTTTTATCCTGACACTATTAATTATTCCTTTTATAGATAGGTATAAAAAATTCTCCTGGAAAGACAGGCCTATCATATCTGCAATAGGCATAACCAGTATTGCACAAATAATGGTCACTACATACTGGGGCTTTTATATCGATCCAGATAGGACAAAGTCTCTGCTTGAACGATTGGTGATAGATCCTGTGTTTTTGTTCACTGTAATGTCTTTGATAGTTCCATTATCTTTTGGATTTACCTATCTGATGATAAAGCTAGCTAAAAATGCTGAAAAAAATGCTAAAAACCAGAAGAAAACTACAGAAAAAAACCCTATTCAACTACCTGAAAAATGGCTGTATATCATATTCGTTTGCCTTATAGGATTCCAAGTCTATTTGAATATAGCGACATATTACGCATTATTGAATGGGATGAAAAACTTCTCACTATTTTTGGTTGGCATAATAATGCTGGTATTTGCTGGAATGTTCCATCTTTACAGATACGGTAAAAGTATTCCGCAACCTAATGTTCAAGTCATATCCTCCAAAAAGCATCGCTATGATTTTCCATCATTAGGCAATAAAATACTCCGTAAAGACATTTCAAAGAATAAACTGCTGACAGGGGCTAAGATATCGTCACTTCCTAACAAATCTGATAGCACAGCCAATGAGGAAAAACCGATTGAAAACCCAAGCATCAAAACCTCCTCATCCGCATCAACCTCCTCATCCGCATCAACCTCCTCATCCGCATCAACCTCCTCATCCGCATCAACCTCCTCATCCTAATCTTTTTTCATTTTTTTGCGCTGTATATATAAAATAAATAAATTATTGTTGTATATTCCCTGAAAAAAAGGGCATATGTTATCAACCAGTTTTTGTAAAAATAACGGATACTTAGTTGAAGAGTATCAATAAATAATAAAAATATATTTATTATCTTGGTTACCTAGTGTACTTGTTTGGAAAGAGTTAGCAAACCCCAAATAAGCGGTATCAGTATAGTGTCATTTATAATAGTCGTAGCGATTAGTTTGACTTATTATCAATTTGTATTTATGCCAACTTTAAGTGCCAAACCTATAGTGTCGGAAGAGATACTAAATCCTCCGGAGCCAATTCAGGCTTCAATTGTTCCAGGTTCGGCTCAGCCCTCACAAACTGATACTTATGAACCAAAGGAGATAATCGGTGAATTGGGCACATCAAACAAAGTTGTATGGACAAATAACGATGTAGTACCGCATACGGTTACTACCGATAATGACTATGAGGACCCTACAAATGGACGATTTGATACCATGCCTACTATTGGATTGATACCCCCAGGAGGAACTTTTGAATTTACTTTCACAGAAGATGGCGAATACCTATACCATTGTGAACCGCACCCATGGATGACTGGCAAAGTTACCATTCAAAAAGACTTTAGTTAGAATATCCTATATCTTTTATTTTTGAATTTTGATAAATCTCACATTTGATGCAATCTCTTTGTGTTCCTGAATCAATGTCACCCTGAATTTCACATTTGACTCGGTAGCTTTAGGAATATGGTTTGTAAAAGCTTTAAATTTTATTATTTTAGGATCTTGTAGATCTTTTTTTAAGATTGATAGCCTTGCATACGGGTGGTTAATTTTTTTATTGTCAATCTCTGTGTATGTAAAAACATCTGATGAGTCCTCTATTTGTGAATTAATACTTAAACTATCAAACCTTCCAGAATAATATATTATTATTCTCCCATCGACCTCTTTTCTCCCATCGACCTCTTTTTCTGTGATTGATAAATCGATACTTTTGTCTTCATTTGTATTTTTATTTCTCATGTTTGTGTTTTTGCATCATTTTTAATTTATATATTTTTTATTGGTGTTGCCATTAATTTCATATATCTGATGCAGTTAAAATTATTTTAATGTATACATAGAGAGAAAGAATATTTTTCATCAGTATGCTCTTTTTGGTATTTTGTCTATGGGCTTTATCCATCTTCTCTTTGATTCGTCAAATATGAAACTTGTTGAATTCAATTCGTCATTTGCTGCTCCTCTATTTTGGTTTGTGTTTTTTGTAAACTCTTTATCCATTTCCTGTTTTGATGATTGCGACTTTTGAGACTCGGCTGTCTCGATTATGTTTTCGATAGTGATCTCTATTCTTTCTAGTCCCTTGTTGAAATCTATGTTGTCTTTATGGTTTAGTAAAAACACTGTTTTTTTTTTTAAAGTCCTTGGTTTGTCATATTGTGTATTTTCCAAATCATAAATCTCTGTAATGATTGATTTGAATTTTAACCCCTTTTTTCCTCTCCTTTTTTTGACATTCTTTATGATTTCTATTAGGGTAGACCATTTATCCATTGGAATGAACTCAAAGAAAGGTATTTTTTCGTCTTTGATAAACTCAATTTCCAAAATACTGGCATATTCATAATCAGGTTCTATTTCATTTTCATCAACGTTATATCTGGAAAACAGGTTGCTTATTGCTTGTGTCTCTCCCAACGAAAGGCCAAAATGATTTATTATAATCTGAAACAAACTCGTTTGGTTTTCTTGCATTTAAATAATAAATAAAATGATAAACAAAAAAAGGGGAATCCCTTTTTTATTTTAATTACCAGTGGTGTGTCTCGTCGGGTATTAGTCCTATCTGTTCTTTTTGGAAATATCTTTCAAGTTCTTGTGTCCATTTTTCTTTTGCAGATTGACCACCTAGACCTTTTCTTCTTAGCCAGAATGAAATTACCGCAAGCAAAAATACTGCAAACAACATTGTTCCAAATATGTATATCATTACATCATAAAATAGTGGGTCGTATTGTGGCCCAATTTGCAAGCTTGTGTGGTGGAACATGCTACCTATTTGAGAAAATACGCTTAACAAACTCATTATAATATGAGCCTGATAACTAAAATATATACATTTTGGTTTCCTTTTACAAAAAATAAATAAAATTTTTATTCTTAATTCCTTAACTTTATTTCTTCTTTGTTGTTCATGTATTTTTGCAGCACTAGTGGAATTTTTATTGTTCCTTCCCTGGTCTGATAATTCTCAATTATCGCCACCATTGTTCTTTGTATTGCAACTAATGTGCTGTTTAGTGTGTGAACAAGAGTGGTTTCTTCATTTGGATTGTCTCTAAATCTTATTTTGAGACTTCTGGATTGATAGTCGGTGCAGTTTGAACAAGAGCAAATCTCCCTGTATGAGTTTTGAGCTGGAAACCATGCTTCTATATCATAAGTTTTTGCCGAGACCTTTCCTAGATCTCCTGAACATAAAACTATTGTCCTAAATGGTATACCTAGGATTTTATAAAATTCTTCTGTTGTTTCCAACATCCTTTCATGCTCTTTCCATGATTCGTTTGGTCTAGAAAAAATGAATTGTTCTACCTTGTCAAATTGGTGCACTCTAAAAATTCCCTTCATGTCTTTGCCGTGAGCACCTGCTTCCTTTCTGAAACATGGACTGATCCCGGCATATCTTAGCGGCAGTCCCTTCCCCTCTAAAATCTCATTCATGTGCATTGATGCTAGTGGATGCTCTGAGGTGCCTATCATATACAAATCCTCATTTTCAATTTTGTAAATGGTTTCTTCAAAATCACTTAGAATTACAGCACCTTCCATTGCTTCTTTTTTTATCATATAGGGGGGTTGTACAATTACATATTCCCTTTCTATCAGGTAGTCTACTGCAAAATTGGTTAAAGCCAAACCCAACTTAACCAGATCGTTTTTTAGAAAATAGAATCGAGCCCCAGCAATTTTTCCAGCTCTTTCTAAATCAAGCAGGTCTAATTCATGAGATATTTTTATGTGGTTTTTTATTTGTGTGTTTGCACTAGTTTTATCATTATTGTCATCTTTGCCATTTGTTGCTATATGTCCGTATTTAGTGTCTAAATTGTCTGATGATGCGTTCTTATCAAATACCCTGATTATTTTATTGGCGTTCTCATCCTTTCCTATTGGGACTGAATCGTGAAAGAAATTGGGTATGTTGTATAGCAGTTTTTTGTATTTTTCTTCAATTTCCCTATTCTCTTTTTCCAATGCTTTTATCTTTTCACCAATCAGATTCATTTCTTGAATTTGATCGATTGTTTCTATGTTGTTCTTTCTTCTTATTGCTATTTCTTTGGCGATTATATTTTTTTTTTGGTTTGTGTTTTGCAGGTCTATTATTGAATTTCGTCTATTTTTATCTAAACTAAAAAGATCATCTAAATGGAACTCAATGTTTCTTTTCGATAGCATCTCTCTGATAGAATTTGGATTTTCTTTTAAAATTTTGGAATCAATCATCTTTTATCACATTTTTAATAATTCCCGCATGTTCCATTAGTTCGTCAAAAGTGTTTAACAGTGTTTCTATGTTTTTTCCCTCTACAATATTTGAGGAGAATTTTATTTCCAATGAAATTGAAGAATCAACCATTTTCATACCTAGTTTTAAGTTTTTGGGAATATCTATATTATCAGGTAACAATGAGTCATGAATTGCTTTTGATTCTTTTTTGTCTTTGCATTTTATTTCAACAGTGGCATCAATGTTAAGACTGGGAAATTTTTCCATTTGCGATTATTTTTTTTATATTTGATAAAAAGTCTTCTAAACCACTAACTGAGACATCAATTTCTATTTTATTTTTATCAATGACTTTAACACCATCCTCTGTATTTAACATATTTCTTATCTTTTCCGTTATGCCAATTAAATTAAAGTCACAAAACTTGGTTCTTATTATTATAAATTTGTAGATTTCTTCTGTGTCTTGAACTCTTAAACATATTAACCTGTCTGCAAATGAGACCGATTTTTCAAGAAATGAGATGAATGAACTAACGTTTTCTGTGTCCAGAACTCCTTCGCCATTTATGAATATTGTTTCTTTGTTGTCATGGAATCTCCATTTTTCGCGGAACAATTGAGAACTTAGTTTCTTTATCAATTCATTGTATTTCAAAACCTGATCATGAGCGTCTTTTAGTATTTTGCCTCTGTCCCCTAAACATAGGGATAAGGCTAGCCCGGTTCTTTGGGCATTCAGGCAACAATCTAATACCTTTGCAAAAGATCTGGTGTTTTTTAAAAAACCTTCACTTTCCTCATTTATCAAAATATAGCTATATCCAAATAGCAATTCTTTAACTATTTTACTATCGTTTAGTTTTGAATGCTCTTGTAAAAATCTCTCAATGGATTTTAGAAGCCTTATGGAGTCACTTTCATCCATTTCGTTGAATGCCTTTGTTGCATCACCGGTAGTAGATGTTGTTGATAGATGGGAGTCTTCAATTACTTTTAAACTTGACTCTTTGTTCCAGGTTATTTCCTTGATATAGTGCGTAATGTTTTTTTCTAAAACATTTGCTATTTCCATTGTCTCTATATCCGAAATAGTCAACCTTTTTTTTTGTTCTATTATGTTTATTTTTAACGAATCTTGTAAAATCTCGTTGTTTAAGCTTATCAATGCCCTATTTTCACCTACATCTTGATCCTTTGAAATTGCCGATATGATTGGAAGATACAGAATGTCATTTGAATTTCTGTCAAAGTTTTTGGTAAGCAGATAGGATAAACCTGCTGAACTTATCTCTTCTTTTCCATTTATGTTATACAACCATGGATTTATGATGTTATCGTATGTGTTACTATCTGATTTGTTAATCTCATCGATGTTTATAAATAGGTAATTGCCCTCATTCAGTGCCTTGTCGATAATGTCAATGGCATGAGAACCAAAATCCGTAAAAACGTAAAAATCGTGTTTTTCTTTAATTATTGCGTCTAAGGTGTCCTCAATCTTTTCATTTGAGCATCTTAAAGCAGCGTTTCCCTTGTTATTGAAAATTGACTTTAGGATAATGGATCCGCTTATTATCCCATCGACAGTAGAATTTGAAAAAATAAAAATATCATTTTGTTGCTCTATTTCCTTTAATAATGTTTGACTTTTGGTAAATAAGTTATTTTTTAGCTCTTTAACCCCCATACGCTCTTACTCAAGCTTTGCAATCACTGATTTGTATTTCCAATCCTTCGGTATTTTCGAGTTTTTCTTGTAGTATTTTGATAGCCTATGAACTTTTGCCTCGATCAGTTCTAAAGATCTTACGTTTCTTTTATCACTGTTGTGAGTGCTCAAATGTTTTTGTAATCCTAATGCTTTGCGAACAAGTCTTTCCAAGTCTTCAGGCATAGTTTTGGTTACGTTGTTTTCTTCTAAAATCTGTGTAATGGTTTTTCCTAATATCGGTTTTACTAATGGAACGGCAAATTCATCTCTGAGCCTTAAACCAATTTCGCTTGCTGTAAGTCCATCCTTTCCAAAATCTACAATTTTTGATACTATCTCCTCATTTGCGATGGCCCACGAAGGGGCGTTTTTGGAAGTTGGTCTAATCGTATGGGATTTTCCATGTGTATGAGCATGAGTTCGCGCCATTTCTTTCTATCTAATATAAAAAATTTGCATGTCTTAAATGTTATTATTTTTGTTTAGCATAAAAGTTATATAATTCTTAATTGAGTAATTTTTTAATATGAACAAGGCTCATTTCATGATAACGGCTTTTTCATTGGTACTAGGTACATTCATGGTATTACCATCTCTTCATGTCGCATTTGCGCAGTATACTGCTCCTGAACTTGGCGGTGGTGCAACAATTGAAGAACAACTTGAATTGGCAAAAGAAAAAATTTCTAATGCTCAACAACAAGGTGCTTATGGTTCAGGTACTGCAATGTTAGGAACCAACTTGGATAATACAGTGATAATGATTGTTATCATGACTGTTATCATAGGTGGAGTTGCAGGTGCATTCTTTGCTGCCGGGGGTAAAAGAGGGAAGAGGGCAATGCAGGTATCACATGGCGGTAGCAGCTCATCAGGTAGCGGCCGATTTTGTACCAATTGTGGTGTACAGGCAAGCGAATCACAAAAGTTCTGTGGAAATTGCGGAACTAAAATCTAATTTTTTTTTGAGTAATCAACCTCTATATGGTTTTTATTGGAAAATAATGGCTATTTCTGGTAAGGTTTATAAGGGATAGATTGCTAATATAATTATGAGCCAGAAAAATAACGTTAATAATTCAAATATTTCTGATAACAGAGAAAAAAATGTAAATTCATATGTAACTATGACCGAGCAAACAATGGAAAGAACACTTGATGCAATCAAAGAAAATATGATTAAATCAATAGACGAATACGTTAAAATTCAGCCGAGATTTTTACAGTCTGTCTCTGATTTCCAATTGGATTCCATACAATCGGCTAAAGATGCAATAAATAAAACTATTGTTCACCAAAAAAACTTTATCAGAGAATTCGTAAATGTATCTCAAGCGCAACCTAGTGAAACTTATCAACAATTGTTCCAAAAATCAAATGAAAATATTGATACTTTTGTTAGGGCGTTCACTGCGGGCAATAATTATAATTTTGACACAATTGACAATACCCGGGAAAACATGAAACTCTATAATAAAGCAATCGATGCTTTTAACGAATACAGCACAAACGCTTTCAATGCATGGATGTCGTTTACCAAATCATTCTCCATTCGAAGATAGTCCACATTTTCCTGCCTTTATTTTTTATTCATTTAAACTTTTAAGTCATTAATCTATTTGTTCTCATTATATTGTTAGTTACCTGTAATAAATGTAAAAGGGACCATAGTGTATTTAAGAGGGTGTACTCGGGGGAGTTTTTGTGTAAAACCTGCTTCCTACAGTCCATCGAACACAAAACTCTGAATACAATTTCGAAATATTCTATGATTGGTTATGGGGAACGCATAGCCGTAGGGGTATCCGGAGGAAAAGATAGCCTTACACTATTATCTGTCTTAAGAAAAATTTTAAAAAAAAGCAACCGTAACGATATTGTAGCAATAACTATAGATGAGGGAATAGAAGGTTACCGTGACGAGTCTGTTTGTATAGTGGAAAATCACTGCAAAAAACTTGAAGTCCCATTTAAGATCTTTAGCTATAAAGAATTGTTTGGTATGAGCATGGATGAGGCAATGCTCAGGAGACCTTCAAAGAAAACTAGTTCTTGTTCCATGTGTGGAACTTTCAGAAGAAGGGCAATTGATATGGCGGCAAAATCAGTAGGCGCTGATGTAGTGGCCACTGCGCATAACTTGGATGATCACATTCAAACATTTATGATAAATTTGTTTTCTGGCGATATTGCTAGAATAGGGTTAATGCACCCAAACCCGTCACCTATTGAATATGATGGTGGATTAAAAAAAATAAAACCATTTCTGGAGCTTTATGAGAATGAAATTGTTTTTTATGCGTTTAATTCCGGAATTGAGTTTCAGGCAGAAGAATGTCCATACATGAACGAAAGTATTAGGTCTGATTTTCGTACATTTTTAAATGAATTGGAAAAACTTCATCCTGGAATAAAGTATAATTGTTACAGTTCTGTCAACAGGATTTCTAAATTAGTGCAGAATTCCCAGCAACAAAATTCATCTCCATATCTAAAAAAAACGTGCACTAAATGTGGTAATATATCAAACAATGAGGTTTGTTCTGTTTGCAAAACCATTTTTTTGCTAGAAACACAGTGACTTAAAAATTAGAATTGGTTTTTTTTATCTTTTTTGGAAGATTGCCACCAATCAAGATATTCATCTTTTCTCTCGTTTCTTTTCTCACTGTTGTTTAGTTTTTCACGTAATTCCTCGAATTTTTCTCTGGGCGCATAAAGACCGCATCCTCTGCAAATGAAATTTTTTGTAACTGAATCTAAGTTTAAACTTCCTCCACACTCAGGGCAAATTTTGGCCAATACCATAATTATAAAAGAATTATACAAAAGTGTTTTGTATGCGAGTATCCATGTCCTTTCGTTATTGGATGCCATCACAAAAATCACTGTTACTTTATGGAATGCGTTATTAATTGCAAACCAAATTCTATCTCGACATATGGACTTTTGTCCTCATCCCATTAAGATGGTCAGTTCGCCCATCGAAAGCCATATGTCGAGATATTTTTATTAGTTAAATCCAGATTATATAGATTTGTCCTAGTTAAGAACAATGCTTTCGTTTTCTGCATCAAGCACTACATCATCGCTGTACTTGCCTTTTTCCTCGTAATGGTTTTTTAATATTTCGTAATTGTTTTTTTCTATGTATACTAATGGTATGTTTGATATTGCACATCCGGATGCGGTCGTAATATCAACGGAATTTGTACAGATTATTCCATTTGGGGATGTATTGTTGTTTTTCAACGAAAAAATGGTATATGCTCCGACACTACTTCCAATAGCGTTTGGAAAAACAAGAATGTTGTTTTTCAACGTTAGATTGTTTAGTTTGTGATTTGTGTCCATTATTTGACCCGTCTTTAGATTTAACATTGCAAGAAAATTTATTGGCTGATCGGAAAACAGCAACTTTCCCTTTGTTATTCCACCCACAATCTTTTTGCATTTTATCTTCATTTTGTTGCTCCCTATTCTCTACTGCTACTATAGCGTATTTTAATTTGAATATTCTTTTACAATGGTTCTTACATCTTTTAATGCTACGGATATTTTATTTGAAGTTTTCATATAATATGCAGCTTTGACACTATTTGTGATTATGCTGTCATAATTTTCTTTTTTTATCAGGGGTGTGAGACATGTGCACGCGTCACAAATGAATTCTGCTCCTGATTTTTGCAGTACTGATGATATTCCACACTCTTCTGATTTGTTAAATACCGATCGTGGACAAAAAATTTTACAGGGTTTTGTAAATTTTTTACCTTCAATTAACGTGGTTATTTTGCAAATATCTTCAAAACCAAGCTGTGGGCTTCCAAATGTGATTATTTGGCCATCTTCTGAGGTGTTTAGTTCGTCTTTTGTTTCTTTAAATTCTTTGTCCCCAAAGCTTATTTTTTCATTGTTTTTTGATGATTCTTTGATCTTGAACATTCCACAGGAGCCAGACGTTCCTATACCTGCCGACAAGGATTTGATATTCCAAAAGTCTGTTTTTTTTGATAGGTTGCATAACCCAGTACAGCTTTTTTTCATTGTTTTTCCAATAAAATAACCCAATAGTCCATAATCCAATTCATTTTCGATATTTGACTCGTTTACTATTTCTGTGGTTGGGTTTCTGTACTCCTCGGTTCTTAGATCTGAGTAGGGTGCCTTCCCTACAATTGCGCTGGCAAGCGCACTTAATGCACTTTCCTTATTTGTTATCAAGTTTAAATGCGAGTTTGCTAAAACCGCTGCATTGCTCTCTGCAAAACTTACTTGAGTTCCTGATTCTGGAATTGGCAGTATTTCATATGGAATACACGAAAAAGTCGGTGTAATCCCTATCCTTTCGTAATATGATGTTATCTCTAATTGTTTATCAATGAAGTCTTGTGGCAAGTCTGGTACGTTCCTTCTATCAAATCCCATCGGGTTCAATGATGATTTAACACTTATTCTGCCACCATCTTCGCTTATTTTTCTTAAAAAGTTTAACCCGCTGTCTCCAATAGTATTATAGTTAACACCCGAAACATGCGCCCACTTAATTGGAATCAGATTTTGAGCGTCTGTTGCTTCTCCTATCGCAACCAAAATTCTATAAGCCATTGCATTGGCTTCTCCATATTCTCCAGAAATTGCTTTTTCCTCCTCACGGGTAAGCTGCATTATTATTTGTAATCTTTCATTTGCTATGTATAATTGTTTTATAGATGGTGAAATTTGTCCATTTCATACAGTGAATTCATAAACCCCGCCCTTTTTAACGCCCAATTGAAAAGCGGTGGTAATATGGCACCATTTGACTCTGATCGCCCTCGCCATTATTTGGCATTTCATCAATGAATGCCACAGGATGTATCCAATTTGTTATGGATTAACTGATCCATGTGTTTTAAAGGGACTTGGATCTCTGTGACACAAACCCTGGTTGATTTGCCATTCATATGCGAAATAGCGTTTACTAATTTGGTACTGTCAACCAACTTGTATGTTCTGTCTTTGAAAAACCTGCAAGTTTTATACCGTCGCTGGCTGGCGTTTGGTGTTTCTAAATAACAAGATGGGGCACTGTGGTAATCAATAGTGTTTTAAATTCTGCTAATGAGTGCACTGCAATTGTAGTAGGAAAAAAACTTTGCACAATAAAAAAACTTCCACATTTTATTCTTTTTAATATTGCATGTCACTAGGGGTGAATGGTGAATGTTGAAAACTGAATAAAATGAATATGTGTATAAAAAATGGCTATGGTGTTATTCTTGACATTGTCCTTGGAAATAGCACTACATCCTTGATGTCTTCAAAACCTAGTATCCATCTTAAAACTCTCTCTATTCCGAGACCAAACCCACCATGGGGCACTGAACCATATTTTCTAAGATCTAAATACCATTGGTAGTCTTTGGGCTCGAGTTTGGATTCTGTGATTCTTTTTTTTAATTTCTCTAAATCATCTTCTCTAATTCCTCCTCCAGAAATTTCTCCATATCCTTCTGGTGCCAATAAATCAACTGCCATTCCAGTTTTTGAATCCCCGTCATTTTGTTTTACATAAAAAGGTTTTATTCCTAAAGGATAATTGACGACGAATATTGGATTATCTCTATCCTTTGTTAATTCTCTCTCTGACTCTATATTCAAATCGTCACCCCATTCAATAACACGATTTGTGTCCCCATCTTTAATTTTGCAATCCTTGGATCTAAGGATATCTATTGCTTTGTCATAGCTTATTTTTTCAAACGGAATTGAAATTCTTTCTAGTTTTATCTTTGAAGCTGAGTTCAAAAAGTCTAACTCTGCCATGTTATTTTCTTTAATCTTTTCAACCAAGTTGAAAACCAGTTTTTCTTGAATGCTAATGAGGCCATCAATGGTTATCCATGGTGCTTCTGCCTCCAGATGAGTAAATTCTGCAAGATGTCTTATAGTTCTTGATTTTTCTGCTCTAAATGAAGGTGTAAGGCTCCAAACTGGACCCAAACAATAAATCATTGATTCTAAATAAAGCTGGGAACTTTGTGATAGAAACGCTACATCGTCAAAATACTTGACTTTGAATAGGGTGGACCCTCCTTCTACAGCACTTTTAACTAATATCGGTGGGGTAATCTCCATCCAATTTTCTGCATAAAACCAATCCCTTGAGTATTTTAATAAAGAATTTCTAACTTTGCCGACATTTATCATTTTTCTGGTCCTTAGGGATAGATGTCTATAATCTAGAAGTGTTTCCTCACTTTGATATTCGCCTATTGGGTAATCTGTTTCTGCTATGTTAAACGATACTATTCTTTCTGCTTTTACCTCGTATCCATCCTCTGGAGCCCTAGAATCTTTATTTAATAAGCCTGTGATTTCTATCGATGACTCTATAGTCAAATCTTCACATAATCTTGAAGGACATACGACCTGGATAATATCGCCACGATCGTCTCTTAATATGATGAATGTCTTTTGTTTTTGTTTTCTTAGTCTGTGAATCCATCCCTTTAATACAATGGTTTTTCCAATATTATCATCTGCTTTCAAGTCTGCAATTCTCTTAAACAATTATTATTCAATAAAAAACGTTTATCATATTTTTATATTTGTTATACTGTGGCATAAATATATATTGTGTTCAATTGCGGACTGTTTCTTTAAGACGTTTTTTCTCTGCTTTAAAAAAACTGTGGAGGGATTCGACCATCTTTTTGCTACGCGCTCTAGTTATAAGAATGGGACAACATGACACATGTGCCTGATACTCTTTAAGCTTAGCCTGTGATTTTATAGTTGTCATCCATTTAACATTAAACTGTCTTTTTTGATGGTTGATATTGTCTATATAATTTTATAAATACCATAAAATTATATAAATCACTAAAACATACCTATTACTCTTAGTGTTGCTCTGTTTTTATTTTTTGAATATATATATAAAACGGATAAAATGAAAAATCGAAGTCGCCTAGAAATAATTGCCATGATTTTAGAAACTGTTGGAGAGAGTGGGGCAATACAAGCTAAAATCATGTACAAAGTATACCTTTCTTTTCTCCAAATGAAAGAGTATTTGTCTCAGATAATGCAACATGGGTTGATCATTTACGATGATCAAGCTCAAATTTACAAGATAACCGATAAGGGACGACGATTTCTAGCATTATACAAGCAAATGACTGAATCAATTACAATGACAAAACCTATATTGTAACCTTTTTTATTGGGTTTCTATAGGTATTTTTGTTTTAATAGATGACTTATAAATCCGACTTTTTTATAATCTGTTGTGATTTTCAATACCGGTGTCCTTTCTAGCGAGCTATCCGACAATTCCTTTAAAAAAATCATTTTACAGAAAAATGAGGAAATTGTGATTGGTAGGATGGACAACAAGTTATTTGCTTTTAACAATGTTTGCCCTCATAAAGGCGCATCCTTGTCAAAAGGAAACCTACATGGCAATAATGTAGTTTGCTACATGCATGGCTATGAATATAATGTATTTACAGGAAAATTGGAAAACATGAAATCATGGAAAAAGGATGATACTTGGAGAGAGCAAACATCAGCTTGGAGATATTCAGACGATCTGAAAATTTATAATATTTATGAAGAAAATGGGGAAATATTGGTAAAGATAACCTGATTGGTCTTGTATTTTGGTTTTTCCCTATTCCGGAACAGAGTCGCAAACAATCTTTCCGTTTTCTATTTTAATAAACAAAAACCTATTGTCTTTAAAAATTAAAGTTATTTCATTGTTTGAGTCTTCAACATCTAACAATTCTTGCCCTTTGATTCCATCAAACTTAGCCATGTAAAAAAACTGTTATGTGTCATATTTAAATTAAATTATAGTTATGGGGATTGTTTGCGCCGTCGCCATAAACAAAACTTTGACTTTTGTTAACCTGTAATTTCTATTTCTTCAGTATTTGATTCTTTTGTTATTTGATCTTTTTCTATGTATTCATGTTTTCCCCATGACACATTAACTGTAATTGATATCTTGTTTTTACCTTTTTTTAATTTGTCTAACCCTATTTCCAAATCTTTTTGGAAATCAAACAACAAGTTTTTTGCCTCCTCTTCCTCTAGGGGATAAAAAGGGTTTTCGTCTTTTACAACTGTTATCCATATCCTGTGCTTAATCTTGGGATTTCTGGTCCAAAATAAGATGGCTTTTCTCAATAGCTTTTGTGATTCTATGGTTTTCCCATTGTTTTTGATATCCAATTTGGTTGTTAGCCTCAGTATATTATCCTGTTTGTCATAGGCTTTCTCCCAATTTTTCTGGGTAAATGATTCTCTTATCCTGCCTTTGATGTTGAAATTCAAGCTCAAGGCAATAGCGTTTTCACCTGTTGATTTTTCTTGTGATTTTTTTAAAACTATGTTATTGATAAAACTTTCATCTTCATTCAATTTGGACAATTTAGATACTGAGAAGGTATCATTTATATCCTCAATATGTAGTTGTCTTTTATATATGCATGCTGAAGTTACACATGCAAAGGATAAAGAATTAGAATTTAGGATCCTTGATATGGATATTTCAGTTTTATATATTATCCAACATGAAATACAAAAAAATAACGATGTTAAATTTGCCGGAGTGATACTAAAACATCCTCTTATTCGAGAATATATGCTAAAGATTTTGACGACTAAAAGTGATCCCCAAAAATCCCTCCTAGACTCTGTTGATTTAGCTGTACAGTATACAAACGATCTTTCTGGTATGTTAAAATTAACCTTGGGAAATTAAATTTAAATTAGTTGGATGATGGTGTTATGATGGTAGTGGTAGTGATTATTAAATGAAGTTTTGTCCAAAGTGTGATACCCGAATGAGAAATAAACCAGAAGAAAAAATACTAATATGCGTAAAATGCGGACATAATGTTGATAACGAAGTATCAAGTTCTGTCAACTCCGGAAATATTGTTGAAACTGTTCCTAATTATGGTTATTCTGAAAATACTTTAAAAATAATGGATGCGGATAAACCTATAGAGGCTTTACCTACAACTAACATTGAATGTCCCAAATGTTATAATAATTTGGCGTTTTGGTGGATGTTGCAAACAAGATCTGCCGATGAAGCTACTACTCAATTTTACCGGTGCACCAAATGTAGTCATACCTGGAGAAATTATTCCTAAATATGATTATGCTAATGTTGAGATATTGCAACCTTTTTGTACTGTTCAAACCAATAATCAAAACCGATCAAAATGAATGACTTGATGTTCTCAGCAAAAACAAAGTCACCTGATCAATGGAAAGTAATTACTTCAGCTATATCTACTTTAGTTGACGAAGCAACATTCGAAGCGACCGCAGAAGGTATTTCCTTTAGAGGCATGGATCCTTCACATGTTGCATTGATTGATATTTTTTGGCCCAATTCCGCATTTGATAGTTACAAGTGTGATTCTGAGTTAAAATTTGGCGTCAGGATTTCAGAGTTTTCCAAACTGATTAAGCGCACTGACAAAAAAGATGAACTTGAAGTGTACATTAGCGATGAGGATATGTTGCAAATAAAAACAATTGGTAGCTATAAGCGGGAATATAAAATGAGGCTAATTGAGAGCACATCTTCTGCTGCCACACCATTACCAAAACTGTCTTTTAGTTCAAAATTGGTGTTGTCTTTGTCTTCTTTTGATAAGATATTATCAGACATAGAGGTTGTTTCAGAGTATGTCGAAATTTCCTCCTACTCTGATAAAATCGAGTTTTTGGGTAAAAGTGATACTGGTGAAGCCGACGTAATTATGGAGCCCGATAGCGAAGGTTTAGAGGAAATTGAAGTCAAAGAAGAGTCCAAAGCAACCTATAGCCTTGATTATTTGTTAAAAATTGTAAAATCTATAAGTTCAGTTGGGGTGTCGGCCGCAATTGAATATTCTACTAAAATGCCTATAAGATTGGAGTTTAGAATAACAAATATCGGAAGAATTCATTTTTATCTTGCACCTCGAGTTCAGGATTGAAAATTACTAGGACAAACGCGTGGTAGTTTAGACGACAGCATGTAGAATTCCGCAATAAACTTATAATAGTTATTAATAATTTAGCCTCTTTCAAATTACAAACAGATGCATATGAAAATAATAATGAAATTTGGTGGTTCTGTTCTGGATGAATCATCAAAATTAGACAAGATCATCAAAATATGTACATCTTTTAAAAATATCGACGGTGTTAAAAATGACATAGTCTGTGTCGTTTCCGCTTTATCTGGGGTGACTGATAAAATTTTATCATTGACTGGTTTAATAATGAAAGGTAACCGTGACGCAATCAAAATCTTTGTTGATGACATGAGAATCGTTCATGTAAACTTAATAGAGGAAACAATAACAGATAAGGCATTACAACTTGAAGCTAAAGAAATTGTTTTAGGCATTATAGATGAATTTCAGGACATATTGGATGGTTTGGCTTTAATTTCTGAAATAACCCCACGCTCCCTGGATCATATTCTATCTTTTGGAGAGAGATTATCAGCACCAATCGTTTGTTATTCTTTACGCAACTCAAATTTAAAATCGGAATACTACACAGGTAAAGATATTGGAATCGTTACGGACTCAAACTTTGGAGAAGCAAGGCCCCTGATGAACACCACTAAACTTAGAGTAACTGCCAAAATTCTTCCATTGCTGCAGCAAGGCGTAATACCTGTCGTAACGGGGTTTATCGGCACCGATCAACATGGACACATTACAACATTGGGCAGAAGTGGTTCTGATTACACAGCTACTATAATTGCGTCATGCATCAATGCAAACGAGGTTTACTTGTGGAGTGATGTCGATGGCTTGCTTACTGCTGATCCTTCGATAGTGGAGAATGCTCGCGTACTTGATGAGATATCTTTTACAGAAGCTGCCGAAATGGTTTTGTTTGGTGCAAAGTATATTCATCCGAGAGCTTTGGAACCTGTTATGGATTCTAACATACCTTTGAAAATCCGGAATGCATTTAATCTGTCTCACCCTGGGACAACAATTACCCATGACATAAAAAAAACTTCTGACAATTATATCAAATCGATAATTGCAATAAGAAATACCGCTTTATTGGATGTTGGGGGTGGAGGCATGGTGGGGTCCCCTGGCACTGCTGCTATAATTTTTGATACCTTGGCTAAAAATAAAGTCAATATTATGATGATTTCTCAGGGTCCGTCAGAATCTAGCATTTCTATGGTACTCAACAAGGATGATTTAGGTAAAGCTATTGCATCCCTAGAGCTAAAACTGCTTGGCAAACTGATAAAACACCTGAGCGTTTTGGAAGATGTATCAATCGTTACTGTTGTGGGTTTAGGTATGCGTGGAATTAAAGGAATAGCTGGAAAGATCTTTACTTCTGTAGCAAAAGAGAATGTAAATGTGATAATGATTGCACAGGGTTCATCTGAATTAAATCTGGCATTTGTAGTTAAAGACGAAGATTGTGATAGGGCTGTAAAATCCCTTCATAATGAATTTGGTTTGGATGGAATGAAATAAATCATGGTTTTTGTTTTTTTTTATCCATGACTTGATTCTTCATTGATGTGCGTTAATGTATTCTCCTCCTCCTCCTATCCTTCCTCCTCCTCTCCTCTTTTTATTGATGTTCTGCTGACTCTAAAGAAAAAAATAAATGAAATGCATTGTGTATTTTTGTTATGAGTTTAGGGAAATTATTTGTAGTTGGTGTAGGCCCTGGTCATCATGATCATATGACCTTTCGTGCTAAACAAGTTATTGAGGAAAGCAAAATCATTGTAGGATATGAGACATATGTTTCCTTAATCAGTGACCTCATCGAAGGTAAGGAGGTATACCGATATCCTATGACACAAGAAGTTGATAGAGCCAACCAGGCCATTGATTTTGCTGAAAAGGGTAATATTGTGTCATTAGTTTCTTCAGGAGATCCAGGAATATATGGAATGGTTGGTTTGATATATGAGATATTGGCAGAGAAGGGCTGGAAAAAAAGCAATGGAATTTATGTTGAGTGCATTCCAGGCGTTTCTTCTCTCAACTCATGCAGTGCGTTAATTGGTTCTCCTCTGATGACTGATTTTGCAGTTGTTAGTATGAGTGATCTTCTTGTACCATGGGAAATAATTGTAAAAAGAGTCGAATCAGCTGCATTGGGTGATTTTGTTACTGTTATTTACAATCCATCCAGTAAAAAAAGAATCCATCAACTGCAGGATGCTAGGGATATATTTCTTAAATATAGGACACCTGAGACCCCTGTAGCTATAGTTAAAGGTGCCTTTAGGGAAAGCCAATCGATAGTCATTACAAATTTGGAAAAAATGCTGGACTATCCTGACATGATGGGCATGATCACTACCATCATCATTGGTAATTCCTCATCTTTTAACTATGATGACATGATGATAAATCCTCGCGGCTACAGATCAAAATATCAACTGGTTAAATAGGCCACCATATCCATTTTTTCGTTATCTATAAATTTGTTATTTCATTTACAGTCATAATAAATTGTCTGATACTGCCTTTACCTATGGTAATATTTTATTACTCTATTGTATTTTTGATGGGGGTAAAATACCCACATCGTTATCATCTCCATCATCACCATCTAAAGGAAACAATGGAGACAAAGACCCAAATCATGGTGTTACAAATATCCCAGATTACATAACAGGGAGGATAAATTTGTGTATTGAAACCTTTAATGTTATAATGAGCTCAAAACCCGATAAACATCATACATCGGTTGTAATAATATCTAAAAATGATCATACACAAGAAATCAAAGAAAAATTAGTTGCAGGTGGTGTCTCGGAGCAATATTTGGAATACGATAGTTCATCAAAAAACATTGAATCTGCATTTAACCGTGTTCTTAATCAAATAACAAAGCTTGCTAATCCCCCATGCATTTATTTTATAGGCTCCGTTTGGCAAAAGGATATCTTTGATTCTATAGTTGTTTCGAAATTTAAGGGTTATAGGGTATTGTTTGAAGGTGCATTGGATAACCGGCCGTTTGATATTGTCCAGAAAGAAAAGCGTTTAGAGGAGCCAAAAAAGGGATCTGAATATTACAAGAGGAAACTGACCAATAAATCTATAGATGCATTATTGAACTATATCTTTCCAAAAAACAAAAGCAACAAAAGCAACAAAAGCAAACCATAGCAATTAATTTTTTCTTTTATGATGATGAAATCATATCAATTGGAAAAGTTTAATATCTGAACAAAATGATATCAAACATAACGCGGTCATCGTCTAGTTTGGTTAGGACACTGGCCTTCCATATACCAAAGTATGGAGAAAGCCCGTAACCCGGGACCTTTTTATTTGCATAATAAGGCGGGAATTCAAATCCCGGTGACCGCATTAACTATGGGAGTTCATATACTTCCATTGGTTTATCTATTATACACAAGTTGATTGCAGTAACTGACAATGATTACAAAACAAGGCTAAAAGCCACACACACAGAGATATTAATATCGATAATTATGCTGTGAGATGCTTTGTCTTTAAGTTCGCCTTGGAACCTATATCCCAAATTCAGGAAAACGATCAAGATGCAAATAAAGGATCTGTTTTTGTATTATTTAATGAAATGTCTTTCCTATCTTAATCTTACATCATACTTGTCTACATTATCTTTAAAGAAATCCTCTGCATCAACCCAAATAGTAGGAAAATCTGATATTGGCAATCCCAGTTCATATTGCAACTTTTGTATACCTTTGGCATAATGAATTTGCTTTTCGTATTCTCTTTTATTTTTCGCAATAACGTAAACGTAACCCCTTCCAGCATTTGTGCAAAGCTCCATACGTTTCATTTTCTGTATGATATGAATCTAAAACCTTTACATTTCTTCTGTCTGCCAAATATCTGAACTTTTTTCGAGCAATTCTATACTTATCCATAGGGCTATTGTAGCGCTTTCTATTAAAATTATAATACCTCACAATAATATTGATTTCTGCATTTTTAAATTGTATTCGATGCTGCTTTTCTCTAAACTTTTTTGCTTAGGGTTTTTTATTCAAAAATACAAATATTGAAAAGCCTTTTTTCCTTTTCTTTTAGTACCTCATAACAAAGTTAATCTATAAAAATATTTTTCGAAAAATAATATTATCTATATAGTATGATAAGGGTTTAGATAAAGAGTATAGATACGATATAATTATATAGTTATATTTTTGTACAAGTATACCATATACCTTTATAGGCAATAACTTCTTTAATCAATCCATGAACTAAATATTTGACCATAAATGAATTTGTTCATTATTTTAATTCATTATTAAATAAGGGAAAAAAAGACATACAACAAATTGAGTTCTATAACAGATAACTCCATATTTAATTTGTATATTCTATATACAGATTACCTGATACTTGTTTATCTGCAATTAATGCATCATTGTATATGAATAAATAATAAGTTCCACCATATTGTATATATTCTGAAATTGGCTCTGTTCACTTAGAGGCAATAAGTTCACTGTTATGGTAATCTGCAAAAAACCGCAGCCAATTCATCACATGCTCCATCTTGCAGTTCTTTAGCCTGCAGGGAAAGTAGTCGTCAAAGCACTCGGTCCTGTCCTTTATGTACTGCATGGCCCGTTCAATCAAACTTTTCTCCAAAGGTGAGTGGATATGATGCTTTAGTTTCAAGAATTTGCATGCCTGCGGATACCATGTGCCCCCGTCCGTTGAGACGGGATGCTTCCCATTGACCCTGACCAATCCTGCGATAAACCTTTCGGCTACAAACATGTTTCTCTCTTTGGAGATGGATAGTGCGAGAATCCGCCTGCCTATTGGCTCAATGGCAACCCAAAGCCAGACATACCCGGAGCCAACCTTGATCAATGTCTCATCAACCACAAACCCAAAAACATTTTTTCTTCTTGAGGTTATCCTCTTAGGCTTGTGCTTTTGAATCCAGTTCCAGATGGAAACGTGGTTTCGCTTGATAAAGCAGGACAGCCTTTCCGAGGCTCTCCTCAAAGACAAACCTGAAAAGTACAAATACAAACCATAACCGACATACTCTGAGGGTGTTCTGTTTCTGTTAATCACAAATGAAATAGGACAGCCTCAAGCTATAGTTTTATCGTTAAGTGGACAGAGCCCTGAAATTGCTTGACCGCTTTAATAATAATCAGAAAAGATATGATACGAATTGAAAATATTTCGACGTGAATGGAAAGTAAGAGTATTTGGGTTGAATGTTAATGTAAATCTACTGATCTATTGAATAACAAATGGAATTTGTATCATCGTGATATATAATAGAAATACTAGGAACTTATGGCACAGTTAAATAAACATCAACACGATTTGAATCAATTTCTCTAAAAGAACCATATGGCATTCTTCTTTACTGTAGTCTAAATTGGTTATACAGATAGTAAATCCTCTGCCTTTATCTACGAAGTTGCCAGGTAAAGTCATAGTCAGTAAAACCCCTCCTTCTGCTGGTACTGTATAGCTAATATAACGAGAATCCGTCTCTTCGGTATTCCCTATTGTTATTCCAACTTGTTTGATCTGAAAGAATATAAAAAATGTGTATCCAAATGAAAATAAACACAGGATGTAAGTGATTCTTGTTCTTCAGTAATTGCTGTATCTGAAGTTTCGGTTTGACCTTCCTCTTCTATTATTGTTTCATCAGAAATAGCCTGATTGTTAAGATTAGATTCTCTTTCCTTTTCTAAAGATTCTATTGCTTGTTCCTGTTTGAGTACTGTGGCATTATCTTCAACTGTTGCTTCAGAAAAAGTATTCTCGTTGAAATTAGATTCTTTTCCTGCTCCAGATGCTTGTATTTCTCCTTGCTGATCTACAACATTGTCTTTAATATTTGATTATCAAGAGATACTTTGTAATTATTTACTAATCCTTCTGTTTTATTTATTCCGCCGAATAGATCAGTGTCACCAATTGATCTATCTTTCTAAAATCCTTAACTGATACTTTTAGCTGTCATGATCTATACAGGTTTGCACATACAACAAGATTCTGTTGATTTAACATCAAAGAAATCCTCATGATTAAAGATATTAACTAACAAAATTCTATTTGCTATAATTTTTTGGTATGAGCTTCACTATTTTACAAAAGCCATAATAATACCTTTGAGTGGAAAAAACACAAATTTACTTATCTTTTTCTGAAAACCTTGAAATATGTAATGGTTTATATAATAATTAATGCCCACAAAAGTTATATGAAACAGCAGATTGTGCTTTTTATTCTACTGCTGGCAATAGCGTCAATGATCACAGGAGGTTCTTTCAGTAATGCAGCATTTGCCGCACCAGGCGGAAATTCATTAACCGACCCCGGACAAGTCCAGATTACAACTGACACAGTAGAAGAAACAACTGAAGAAGAAGATGGACCACCATTTGGAAAAGGAAATGGTAAAGGACCTCAAAACGATAGAGGCGAACCACCATTTGGAAAAGGAAAAGGTACAACTGAAGAAACAACTGGCACCACCGTAGACGAAACAACTGAAGAAACAACTGGCACCACCGTAGACGAAACAACTGAAGAAA